>NZ_CALFQK010000038.1:0-7087 GCF_937921195.1 uncultured Salinicola sp. | reverse complement strand
AGCGCCGAGAGCATCGGCGGCGTCGGCGAGACCGCGCTCTCGATCGCGGTCTGAAGCCACATCTCCATTTCGCGCGTATCCCGGCTCAACTCGGCGTAACCGAACGTGCCCGCGGAGCCGGCGATCCGGTGCAGCCCCTGTCTCAACTTCTCCAGCATCGCCGGATCGAGCACGCTCTGGCGCGCGCTCAACTCGCGTGCCTGGGCAGTGAGGGTCTGCAGATCATCGCCGAGACGCTGGCTGTATTGCGCCTTGAGCGCCGACAGCCGCGCCTGTATGTCGCTATCCTGCATGGGACCGCTCCCAGATCTCCCGCAACTGTGTCGACAGTGTCATGGGGTCGAACGGCTTGATGACCACGTCCAGGGCGCCAATGGCGCGATAGTGCTCGATCTCGCTGGGCTGGACCTTGGCCGTCATGAAGACCACCGGGATCGCCCGCGTGGATGCCTGCTCCCGCAACCGGGTCAAGGTCGTGGGGCCATCGATACCCGGCATCATGACATCGAGCAGAATCAGGTCCGGCTGCCACTCGTCGGCGCGTGAGATCGCAGACTGACCGTCGTCGCAACTCCGGACTTCGAAGCCGCCGACGATCTCGAGCGCAACCTTGGCCACCTCCTGAATCGAGATATCGTCCTCGACATGCAGAATCCGTTGAAGAGGTTTCATCTCAGCGGGTTTCCTCGTTGTGATCGTCCGATGAGGTCGCAGCGCCCTGGAGCTGGCGACCGAAGGCTTCCATGAGCGCCTCGGCGGAGAGACCGGGCCTGGCGATCGCCGTTTCCATGCGCCCCAGCAGGGTCGGGGCCAGCGCCTCCTCGGACAGGATGATGACGGCCGGCTGACGTGCCAATTGACTCAGGATCGGGATGATCTCCCAGCCGGGGGATTGCGGCCCGGTGAGATCCAGCGATATCAGGCCATAGTCGTGGCTGTCCAGCAGGTAGCGCGCCTCCTGCAGCGAACGCGCCACGTCCAGGGTCATGCTGGGGGCGAGCTGTTGCGCCACCCGATGGGTCAACTCGCCATCGCTCTCGACATGCAGGATGCGCTCGCGCTGGGGTCTCAGGCTCAGCGAACTGTGCAGCGCACCGGCCAGCCGTCTCTCGTCGAGCGGTTTGGCCAGCCAATCGACGGCATCCAGGCGGCCGCCGATCTCGAGCTGCCCCTCTTCCGCGGCCGCCGACACGATCAACACCGGCAACTCGCGGGTGCGGGGCTGCTCGCGCAGCTGCCGCAGCAGCGTCAGGCCATTGCCGTCCGGCAGCAGCAGGTCGAGGGTGATGGCATCGAAACTGCGGCGCTCGAGCCATTTCAGGGCCTCGCCGATGGTGTGGGCGGTTTCTGCCTGATAGCCCCAGTGCCTGACCAGCGTGGCCAGCAGCACGGCGGTATCCGGGTCGTCCTCGACGATCAGCAGCCGCGATCCGAGGGTATCGACTTCCTTCGCCTCATCGCGCGCCTGCGGATCTTCCGCTGTCGCGTCGGATTCGGGTTGCTGGATCATCTCCTTGCAGGGCAGTTCGAAGAAGAAACAGGCGCCCTGCCCGGCTTCCGAGAAGAAGTTGATCGATCCCCGCATCCGCTCGACGAGTTCACGCGTGATGGCGAGGCCCAGGCCGGTACCGCCCTGCTTGCGCGTGGTGGAAGCGTCGGCTTGGGAGAACTTCTGGAAGATACGATCGTGAAACTCGACGGGAATGCCAGGGCCGTGATCGATGACGCTGACCCTCGCCCGGTCGCCGATCGGCTCGACACGAACCTCGACCTGCGTGTGCGGCGGGGAGAACTTGGCCGCATTGGAGAGCAAATTGCTCATCACCTGCTGCAGGCGCATGGGGTCGACGTTGACGCTCGCGCGATCCATGCGGTCGGTCACCACGTAGCGGGTCTGGAACTGGTCGGCGTATGCCTGGTTGGACTCGATCGCCTGGTCGACCAGCGGCATCAGCGGCTGCTCCTGCAGCTGGAACGTCATCTTGCCGGCGACCAGTTTCTCCATGTCGAGCAGATCGTTGATCAGCAGGATCAGGCGCTGGGAGTTGGTGTGTGCGGTCGTCAGCATGCCGCGCATGGCATCCGGCGGCGTGCCCAGGGCCCCGCCCTGAATCAGTCCCAGCGCGCCGGAAATAGAGGTCAGCGGCGTGCGCAGCTCATGGCTGACGGTGGAGATGAACTCACCCTTGAGGCGCTCGTCACGCTTGCGATCGGTCACGTCATGCAGGAAGCCATGCCATATCGTGCCACCATCCGCCTCGCGCTCGGGAATCGACTGCCCGGCGAGCCAGATGACCCGGCCGTCGGGGCGCTGGATGCGATACTCGCAATGCCACGGCGTCAGGTTCTCCATGGACTCGTTGATCGACCGAAGCACCTTGTCCCGATCCTCTTCGAGGATCGTCTCGGTCACCGCGGAGGAGTCCTGCGCGGCCTGCTCCGGCGTGATCCCGTAGAACGAATTGATCGCCTCGCTGGCGTAGGGGAACGACGGCCGACCCTCGGCATCGATTCGGTACTGGTAGATCATCCCCGGCGTCTGGGAGGCGATCTTGCGCAGCCGCTTGCTCAACTCTTCCCGCGCCTCGACGTCCCTCCACCGCATCAGCGTGGCGCCGATCCAGCGCGCCAGCAGCCGCACGAACTCCTTGTCGACCTCGTCGAATTGCCGTGGGTGCGGCCGATCGCTGCTGAACGCCAGCGCCCCGTAGCGCTCACCATGCACCCAGATGGGTGCGCCGATATAGCTCTTCAACGCGTAGCGCAGCCGACAGCGATGCTCGCCGTAGCCATCCTCGTCGGCATCGGCAAAAGCGACGACATCGGCACTGGCCATGGTCAGCTCGCAGAACGTATCGCTGGTCTTGAGGTGCTGTCCCGGCTCGAATCGCTGGTCGATGGAGTAGGCCGCCTGGATCAGGTAGTCCTCCCCCTCGATGCGGTTGGCGACGGCGAAGGGCATGCCGAGATGCTCGGCGCCCTGCTGCAGCGCCTTTTCCACCAGGCGCTGGAAGGAGGTCTCCTGCAGGGCAGCGATGTCGTTGAGGGTCTGCAGCGTCTCTTTCTGCGCCTCGAGCCTCCGATTGAGGGACTCCAGCGTCGATTTCTGCCCTTCGAGCCGCTGCTGGTGACGAAGCATGGTGTCACGGGTCACGCGGCGCGTGCCCCACAGCAGCAACAGCAGGCAGGCCTCGGCGATCAGCCATGCCACCCCCCAGCGCAGCCAGGTGCTGACGATCAGCGCATCGCGACGCTCGAGCTGGGTCGTGATGTCCTTCCAGACCGCGACCGCCGCCACCGCCCGCGAGCGGTCGTCGCCAGCCCGGCTCAGCG
The DNA here is from genome assembly GCF_937921195.1 of uncultured Salinicola sp. Classification (NCBI taxonomy): domain Bacteria; kingdom Pseudomonadati; phylum Pseudomonadota; class Gammaproteobacteria; order Oceanospirillales; family Halomonadaceae; genus Salinicola; species uncultured Salinicola sp. The sequence goes on along the minus strand of NZ_CALFQK010000038.1, from coordinate 3,754 downwards.
GGATCAGCGTCAACAGGTAGCCACGACCGTCGTTTCCCTGGACCACGGACCAGTTCGTCCGGTCGTGAACGACCGGCACCTGGCGTCGTGACACCCAGTCATCGATCAGCTTCTGGGAGCTGTCGGTCACGCGCCACGAGCCCGAACCTTCGCCGACGCCATCCTGACGGGAGAGAATCGCGACACCGCTCTCCAACTGGTCGGAGAGCCTGTCGACATCGGGCACGACGGCCAACTCCACCTCCAGCAGTCCGACCAGGGTATCGCTCTTCTCATCCTCCGGGCCGAAGATCGGCGCGATCCCGGCCGTGGTGGCTCGCGAACCGTCGAACTCGATGCCGTAGACCGCACCCCGGGTCTCCAGGCTCCGTCGCAGCAGATAGTCGCTACCCCCGGATGTCCGGGGCGCGCCATTCGACTGCAGGCTCAGGAAGGGATTCGCATCGCTGTCACCGGGCAGGAAGAGATTGAGTTCCAGGGCGCTGCCCGCTTCCAGCGCCCTCCAGTAGGGGGCGAGGTTCTCGCGCAGCCGGGTCCGGATCGCTTGCAGCCGCTCCGGCGAGACCGGGTCCGAGGCCTGCGCCATGAGCCCCCGAACCACCGGGTTGGCGACCAGCGTGGTTGCCAGCAGCTGGACGCGGCGCTCGAGCCCCGCGCGGGAGGCGTTGATGGTGATCCCCTGCTCCCGGGACTGAAAATCCAGGTCCCGGGAAAAGTCCTCGCGATCGTTGAACAACGCCTGCAGCAGCATCCAGCCGAAGAACAGCGTCAGCAGGACGCTGCCCAGCACAATCAGCCATATCGGTAAGCGAGAGACCTTCACCCGGGTGTCACCTCATGAACGGTTCGCAAGCACGTCACGACTCATGCTTTTTCATGAGGGTAACTCATTCGGCTACTCCGTCGACCGTTGAATGGATTGCGAACCGATCCACTGACAGGCGAATTGCCATGCGGCACGACCGCTGCGGACGCCTCGCAGTGTCGCGTAGCGTACCGCCTCGGCGCGGGCCGCCTCGCTCCAGGCATCCTCTCCTCCCAGGTGCGCGACCCAATGGCGGCAGGTCTCGAGGTAGGATTGCTGGTCGAACGGATGAAACGCCAGCCACAGGCCGAACCGATCCGACAGCGAGATCTTTTCCTCCACCGCATCGCCATGGTGCAGCTCGCCATCGACCAGGTGAGTCTGTTGATTGTCGGCCATGGACTCCGGCAACAGATGACGACGATTCGACGTGGCGTAGAGCAGTACATTGTCAGGTGGCCCGGTCAGGGTGCCGTCGAGAACGCTCTTCAACGCCTTGTAGGCATCGTCGCTGCCCTCGAACGACAGATCGTCGCAGTAGACGACGAATCGCTCCGAGCGGTCGCGCAGACGCTGCACCAGGATCGGCAGCGCGACCAGGTCGTGACGGTCGACCTGGATCAACCGCAGCCCCTCGTTGGCCAGCGTGTTGAGCAGGGCCCGCACCATCGACGATTTGCCGCTGCCGCGGGCGCCCCACAGCAAGGCGTGGTTGGCGGGGTAGCCCTTCAGGAACGCGCGGGTGTTGTCCAGCAGGGCGCGCTTCTGGCGCTCGACCCCGATCAGATCGTCCAGCCGGACGCCATCCCGGGGGGATACCGCGACCAATTGCCCGCCAAGCGGGTGGGACTGCCACAAGGCCGCGACATCACGCCCCCAGTCGACCGCTGGCGGCTGCTCGGGCAGCCACCCCTCGACACGATCCAGCAAGCGGCTCAAACGTAGCGCCAAATCACCATCCATCCTCGATTCTCCTTGAAACGAACTGGGCCAGACGATTCCGGCAAGAGGCTTCACGACCGGGGGGAAACAGCGACGAAAATCGATCTCCCCGGAGGATTGCAGGTTGCCGGAAACGGAGTATCTTGTGCCGGCTGAATCCGCGGGTCCAGTCGCATCCCGTTCGGTCGGCCCGAGTCATCGGCCATGGGGTGAGGTCGCGACACCGCCACTCCTCCCCGTTCCTCCCACACCGCATTCCAAGGAGTGACGATGGCGTTCCGCTTCCGTTTGCTCGCCGTACCGCTGCTGGCGGCCTCCCTCGGTGGCTGCCTGGCGCTTCCTCAGGTCGGCTTCATGCTGGGGCGAATCGCGCTGTCGTCGATGGGCGTGGAGAACGTCCGTATCGGCAACTATCACTTCTCACCCGGCCTGGAAGGGATCGACGAGCTCTCGCTGCTGAGCTCGGGGCTGGCATTGGCCGGTCTGCCGGTGAATGTCGATCTGCCGCTGGCGATGGCGCTGCCGGCGGGAACGCCGTCGGTCACGCTTCAGGGCTTCGACTGGCAGCTCCAGGTGCCGGGCGCGGAACCCACCGCCGGCGAAGTCACCGACCCCATTGCACTGCAAGGCGGCGCGACGACCACCGTGACCCTGCCCGTCGCGCTGGAGCCGAGCGGGATCGACGCCCTCTCCTCAAAGGCCGAGCGGGTTTCGTCCCTGCTGTCGCTCGCCCGACGATTGAGCCGCGACGGCGAACTGCCGGCGGGAAGTCGTCTCACCTTGACACCCACGCTACCGGCCGCCCTCGACGGTATCGTCACGCCGCCGACACTGGCGCTGGACATCGGTGAGCCGGCCGACGGCGACCAGCGCGCCCCGTCGGCTTGACCGGCCTGCCAGGCCGGGTATCTTGGGCCAATCGACATCCCCAACAACGCATGACCAGAGAGTTTCGGAGACCATCATGTCAGGAAGACCCTCCCCCCGGCTGATCGGCGCCCTCGGCCTCGCAGCCCTGCTGAGCGCCTGCAGCACCTCGCCGACGGGCCGCAACCAGTTGGCCTTCTATTCCGACGACGAGCTGGCGCAGATGGGCCAGCAGAGCTTTGCCCAGTACCAACAGGAACTGCCCACGGTCAGCGGCGCCCAGGCCAACTACGTGCAGTGCGTGGCGAAGGCGATCACCGCCGAGGTCCCCGCCAGCGCCGGGATCTCCGAGTGGGAGGTCAAGCTGTTCAAGGACGACACCGCCAACGCCTTCGCGCTGCCGGGCGGCTATATCGGTGTCAACACCGGACTGCTCGACGTCGCCACCAATCAGGATCAGCTGGCCGCGGTCATCGGCCACGAGGTCGGTCACGTGCTGGCGCACCACGCCAACGAGCGGGTTTCCACCCAGGCAGCGACGCAGAGCGGACTCTCCGTGCTGCAGACGGTGGCGGGGCTACAAGGCGCGGGTGGCGAACAGGTGATGGGGCTGCTGGGTGCGGGGGCGCAGTACGGCGTCATTCTGCCGTTCTCCCGCAAGCAGGAATCGGAAGCCGACCTGGTGGGGCTGGACCTGATGGCGGATGCCGGATTCGACCCCAGCGCCAGCATCCAGCTGTGGCAGAACATGGCTGCCAACAGCCAGGGCGAGCCGCCGGCCTGGATGTCCACCCACCCCAGCAACTCGCAGCGGATGGAAGGCCTGGACAATCGCCTCAGCGAAGCCCAGCCACGCTACGAGCAAGCCAGGGCCAACGGCAAGCGGCCCAACTGCAAGGTTTGATCCTCTCGCGTTCGGTTTCCCGGTAAGAGCCAATACGCTCGGGGTTTCCACCCAATGACGCCTTCCAGACGACGCTGGACGACAGTCACCCGTGCCGGGTCTTGCGTCATGGATGACGCAAGAGGCGCGTTGGGCAGGGATGCCCTTTCGCGCCGACCCGCGCACGGGGGATTGGCGTTCAGGGTTTCGTCGTCTGGGGCGTCAAAAAGGGGAGCGCGAGGGGCTTGCCCCTCGCA
>NZ_CALFQK010000037.1:0-7082 GCF_937921195.1 uncultured Salinicola sp. | reverse complement strand
AGGATCGCCTTTACGGCATCGATGACGAGATCGAGAGCAACGCCCTCAACGTGCATATCTACCAGTTGCGTCGCAAGTTGGGACGCGATGTCATCGAGACGGTCCGGGGCGTCGGCTATCGTCTCGGCGCGCTTCCCGCCGACGATCGACGGCATGGCGATACGCCCTCATGAGCCTTCGGCTGCGTCTCGTCGCCACGCTCGGGATCACGCTGATGCTGCTGTGGGGGCTGACGGCGGCGTGGTCGATGCGCGATCTCTCTACCCAGCTCGAGCGTTCGCTGGATCAGCGCCTGGCTCAGTCGGCGCGAATGGTGGCCGGCCTGCTCGATCGCGTGCCAGCCGCGGCCTGGGATGGAGAAGTGGGCGAGACGTCGACCATCCCTGCGCTCGAGGGCGTCGCCTGCCGCGTGTCGTCGCTGCGCGGGCAGGTGGTGGCGGGTACGCACCCTGAAATGAACGATGTTCTCGCAGTCGATGACGAAGGCTACAGCTACCGCGATCACAACGGCCAGCGCTGGCGCGTCTATACCCTGATCGACGACGATAAGCGCATCACCGTGGCGGATCGCCTGCGGGAGCGGGAGTCGTTGCTGGCCCAGGTACGCCGTGCGGCGTTCTATCCCTTTTTACTCGCTTCGATCGGCAGCCTGATCGCCCTGTGGTGGGGCGTGACCCGGGGTCTGTCGCCACTTTCGAGGCTGCAGCGGCGCCTGATGTCACGCGATCACGACGATCTCTCGGCACTGCCGATCCGCGGTTTGCCGGGGGAAATTCGTCCGCTGATCGATGGATTCAACACCCTGCTTGCGCGCACCCGGCGCATGCTGGAGTTGGAGCAGCGCTTTACCGACGATGCCGCGCATGAGCTGCGCACGCCGCTGACCGCGATTCGGACCCATCTTCAGATCGCGCGACGCGTCGACGGCGATCCCCACCAACAGGCGATGCAGCAGGCGGAGGCGGGGGTGGGGCGGCTGACGAAGACGCTCGACCAGTTGCTGTTGTTGGCACGCATGGAAAGCGAGGAGGTCGCGCAGGGGAGTGTCGACCCCACGCGACTGGGAGAGGCCCTGGAGGCCGCGATGGTGGAGACCGGCAGTCGTGAACGGTGCCACTGGCGCGCATCAGTCGACCGACTTCATGTCGCGCTATCCGGGGAGCTGCTGGTGATTGCGCTGCGCAATCTGCTCGAGAATGCCATGCGTCACGGTTCGCCCGACACCCCGATCGAGATCGAGGCGCACGAGGCGGATGGCTTGGCCGTGATCGACATCGTCAACCAGGGCGAGACCATCCCGCCCGAGCAGATCGCCCGCCTGACGGAGCGCTTTCATCGCGGCAATCATCCCCAGGGCAGCGGCCTGGGGTTATCCATCGTCGAGGCGATCGCCGCCCGGGCCGGCGGCAGCCTGCGGCTCACCTCCGGCGACGGGATCGGGCTGCGAGTCACCCTCTCGCTGCCCCTGGCCTGAGTCGTCCGTGCGGATGAGCAAGGACGGGTGAGCAGGAGGTGGATAAGCAGGGGGGACAGGAAAGCTCAGGGTGAGTCGCTACCCATAATGGTGTTCAGCTTGTTCGGCGAGGGAGCGCCCATGACCTTGTGCACCTCGCCATCGTCGTCCTGATAGAAAATCACCGGTGTGGCATAGAGCTGGGCGTCGCGCATCACTTGCGTGTTGTCGGCGACCCACTGCTCGCTCTGATCGGTTTCCTCGCTGTCCGGCATGGCACCGGTGCGATAGTGTTCGGCGATCGCGGCGCTGGGATCGTCTGCCGCCAGAATCGCGGCGGCTTTCTCAGGGCTGTCTGCTTTCAGAATGCCCACCATCAGGTGACGAATCTGGACATCACCGCTTTCGACCCAGGGCTGAGCATCCTGCCAGAACTTGCGGCAGTAGGGGCAGTTGGGATCGCTGAAGGTGTAGACCACGCGCGAGGCATCGGTATCGCCCTCGCGGACCCAGTGATGCTCCGCCATCGTCTTCCATAGCTCGGCATTCTTGGGTCCATCGACGAGCTGTTCCAGCGGCTCGGCAGAGACGTCGCGGCCCTGGGCGTCGATCAGCGTGCCGACGACGGCATGCTCTCCGTCCGGCGTCAGATAAGCGGCCACACTCTGTCCTCTAATGCTGGCAGCGTAGCCCTTGAGACCGCCGGGGGCATCGAATTCACCGTGAATGGTGAGGCCCTGCTGCTCGAGTGTCTGAATCGGCGCCGGCCAGTCGGCGGCGGCGGCGGGCAGGCTTGCCGCCAGGGCAATACCGGCAGCCAATGGCAGCGCGAGCCGTAGTGGCATTATTCGGGGGGCGTGATTTTGCATCGTTGTCGTCTCCGTTTGTTAATGTCTAGCGGGAAGGTCGAGTGAAGCGCTCGGGTTGAAAGCGCGTCTGGACCGTCATGGGGTGAAGCGCTCGAGACTGCGATCGAGCGTGGCACGGGAAAGCTCACCGAAGTGGGTATCGACGAGCTGGCCGTCGGCGTCGTAGTAGAGGGTGGTCGGCATGGCCATGGCCCCCACTTCGCGACCGAAGGTCATGTCCGGATCGCGATAGAGATGATCGAGCGAGAGGGACTCCCTTTGCAGAAACGTCTCGACGGTGTCGACGCTCTCGCCCTGATTGACGAACACGAACGACACGTCGTCCCGTGCCTGCTGGGCCTGTTCCAGTATCGGCATCTCGCGACGGCAGGGCGGACACCAGCTCGCCCAGAGATTGATCACCATGGGCCGGCCAGCTTCCTGCAGCACGGTGGGCAGGGCTACCGGCGAGCCATCGAGATCTACCAGCGGGATCGAGGGCAGGCTCACTCCGCGGGGCGCCATCAGCGTCAGCGCGCCAGCGGTCATCGACCACGCCAGCGCACCGGAGAGAACCGCTGCACCTAGGGGGCGGCGCATGGCCGGCTGCCGCCAGAAACGCCAGGCCAGATAAACGAGAGCGATAGCCAGCCCGGCCAGTGGCTCGAACCCGCGATCCCGGATGTCTAGCCAGGACCAAAAGGTGTCGTAGCTCTGCCAGTAGCGGGCCACGAATACGATGCGTGCGCCGATGACGCCAATCAGCAACGCATTGAACAGAACATCGCCGACACTGACCTGTCGACGACGGCCCATCCAGGCACCCACGATCAGCGCGACGACCATGGCCAGGGTCAGCAGAAGCTGGCCCAGACTCACGCCCAGCGGCCCCAGAGCGATACTGCGATCGAGCGGATTCATGGTCAGCCCTCCGTGGACTCGTTGGCGCGCTGTTTGGCTTGCGCGTAGCGGTCGAGAAAGGCTTCGGCATCCAGTTCACCGATGATGCGGGCGCTGCGCTGCTCCCGACCGTCGGGGCCAAACCACATCAGGGTCGGCGGGCCGACGATGGCGAAGTGCTGCATGATCGCCTGATCCTCGTTGTCGTAATCCGTGACGTCGATACTCAGTCGCTGCACGTCCTGGAGCGTCTCCTTGACGGTCGGGTCGCTGAACACTTCCTGTTCGATGACTTCGCAGGAGACACACCAGTCGGCGGTGAATTCGACCAGTGTCATCTGGCCGCTGTTGGCGGTTGCCCGGACGCGGCGTTCGAGCGTGGCCAGATCCTTCACGTCGTCGAACGCGATAGGCCCGGCTCCGTTGGCACCCTGCGAGGTCGTTGCCACACCGCTCGGGACGTAGACCGACAGCGGTCGCCAAGGGTCGTTGGCGCCACCGGCGGCACCGATCAGGATCAACGCGCTCCACAGACCGATGATGGCGGCACTGGCTGTCGCAACCTGGGGAAGGACACCTCTCGGCCTATTGCCATCTGGGTCGTTACCACGTGCCATGGCGACGAGAGAGATCGCAGAGCCCAGGCCCAGCGCGCCCCACAGGCCAAGAACGAGGGCATCCGAGAGGATTCGGGCGACGAACCAGATCGCCATGCCCAGCAGCACGAAGCCGAACAGCGCCTTGACGCGGGTCATCCAGGCACCGGGCCTGGGCAGCAACTGGCTGCCGAGCGTGCCGATCAGAACCAGCGGGGCGCCCATGCCGAGGCCCAGCGCGAGCAGTGCCGCACCGCCCAACCACGGATTGCTGGTGTCGGCGATGAAGAGCAGAGCGCCGGCGAGTGGGGCGGTCATACAGGGGCCGACCAGCAGGGCGGAGAGCACCCCCATGACGGCGACGCCCTTGAATCGGCCGCCGCGCTGTCTCGACAGTCCCGCATCCAGGCGTTGACGCAGCGCCCGCGGCAGTTCGAGCTCGAAGGCACCGAACATGGCGAGCGCCAGTACCACGAACAGCACCGAGAAAATGCCGATGAACCAGACATTCTGAAACAGCATCTGCAGATTGGCGCCAGCCATGGCCGCGGCCACACCCAGTATCGCGTAGGTTGCAGCCATGGGGAGAACGTAGGCGAGCGAGAGCACGAAGCCGGCGGCTCGCGGATTCTCCCCGCTGCGACGTTGGCCGACGATCAGACTGGAGAGGATGGGGATCATCGGCAGTACGCAGGGCGTGAAGGTCAACAGCAGCCCCATGCCGAAGAACGCTGCCAGCGTCCAGATCCCGTTGCCACCGGCGAGCTGCGCCGCCAGTTGCTGATCTTCCGCCATCGCGGCGTCTGTCCGGGGCTCAGGCTGAGTGGTGGAGCCTGACGCGACAGACGCTGATGCCGCGGATGACGCATTCGGCACATCGGCCAAGGCATCCGTTCCCGGCGCGTTCGCGTCGGTGGTGCTGCTCCCCGAGGCACCGGCTACGGATTCCAGCTCGAAGGTTCGCTGCTGCGGCGGATAGCAGAGGCCGGCATCGGCGCAACCCTGCCAATGAAGGGTAATGGTATCGGCTTCCCCGGGCTGCGTGGTCATGCTCAACGCATGACGATAGATCTCGGAACGACCGAAGTACTCGTCCTCGATGGTCTCCCCTTCGGGGATATCGAGCGACAGTTCGCGCTCATCGGCCTGAGCAGAGAAGCTGTGGCGATAAAGGTAGTAACCGGGCTCGATCTGCCAGTCGATTTCCACCTCGTCGCCGTCTTGTATCAGCGTCGGTTCGAAGGCCTGATCCGGCGGCAGGAAGTCGCTCTGTTGCTCGAACGGATCCTGCGCCATGGACAGCGTGGCGACACCGAGCAATGCCAGCATCATGATCCACTGGACTCGCCTTGACCGCATTGACTTCCCCTTCGTTCCTGCCCGCATCGGCTGCGCTCCTGATTCGATGGCGACAGATTGGCCCATGGGGATGAGCTGAAAATGAACCCTTGCTATCGCTGCCGGTAGCGTATATTCATTTATTGAATATCGTTATTCTTTTTATGAGATCTAAGCGGAGGTCAAAATGCACAATTACCCCTCATCGCAGTGGCTCGACTCTTTGGGGCTGATTCGAGGCAAACCCGGTAATGCCGAACTGGCGATCCCCGATTCGCCGCCGCCTGCGGGCCAGACGGTCGATCAGTGGCTTCCCGCGCCCGGCGAGACCTGTCATGGGCTCTTTCAGATTTCCAGTGCGGCCGATGCGCCGGATCGAGTGCATGGCGGTGTCATGCGGTTGGTACGAACGCTCAATCTGATGTCACAGGCCGAGGTGGCGTGTCGCGCCGTGGTCGTCGTTGCCGGGCCGGCGACGCCATGCGTGTTGAAATCTGCAGCCTATCGCGAGCGGATTGCCGAGCCGTCACTCGAGGAAAACCCAAACGCGCCCTGGTGGAACACCCTGCGCCAGCAAGGGGTGCCCGTGCTGGTCTGCCTGCAGGCGCTGGCCGCTCAAGGACTGTCGCTCGAGGAGGTCGAAGCCGGTATCGAGCCGGTGCAGTCGGGCTTGAGCGCATCGTTGGCACTTGGAAGAAATGGGTTTGTTCTGCTTAATCTATAAGAATGGCTATATTCCGTTATCGGAGTATGAACGGGACATATCCGAGGGAGGCGAGGCGCTCGGTGAACTCTTTGAATTTTCATTAATATTCCCGCCGACGAAAACTCCTTTTCCTGATTCCTAGTAGCACCAACAGAGCGGCAAGCAGCCAGGTTGGCAAGCTACCAACGCGGCTAAACGGGGTCAGCCCAGTCATAGGTGTAACTTCGCCAATGACGCTTGTTGCTTCAAACTGTGGGCCGCGCTGTCGCAGATTACCCTGATCGTCGATGATCGCGGTAACACCGTTATTAGTCGCGCGTATCACATAACGACCGTTCTCGAGCGCCCGCAGCCTCGCCATCTGCAGGTGCTGCAGAGGCCCGATTGAGCGGCCAAACCAGGTGTCATTAGAGACCGTAAGCAACGCTTTGGCGTTTCGGGCGCGCTCGGCGACCAAATCGGGATAGACGATCTCGTAGCAGATAGCGTTCCCGATAGCGACTTCGTGGGTAAAAATCGGCGGCTGCGATTCAGCCCCGGCGCTGAAGTCCGACATCGGAAGATCGAAAAAATCGATCACGTCGCGGAGCATGAAATCCAGGGGAAGAAACTCACCGAAGGGAACCAGGTGCGACTTGCGATACTCCCCTTGCACCGCCCCGGTGCCGATGATGGCATTGTAATAACGCTCGTCGCGGTCACCTTCTACGATACCGGTGAGAAGCGCTGTATCAGGAGGAAGTGAAGCCTGCAGGCGTTCAAGATAGGGGCGAGCCTGATTCGCGAACATTGGCAATGCCGTCTCAGGCCAGACAACGACATCGGCGTTCATGGGTAGTTCATGGGTCATCCGAGCATAAACCTCCAGTGCGTCACGCTGGCCCTCTGAGCTCCACTTCTCGAGTTGAGGCAAGTTGCCCTGAATTAGCGCGAACCTCAGTGGATCTCCGGCCTCGTGGGTCCACTGGGCTGGCATCGCTAGTGTAGCGAGCCAGAGCATAGCGATGGGCACCGCAGCCCACCAGCGTCGCCGGAAAAACTCGACTAGTAATGTCCCCGTCAAAGCGACGATTAGTGAAAGTAAATAAACCCCACCAATAGGCGCCCATGTCGCTATGGGCGAATCTACTTGAGCACTACCCAACAGTAGCCATGGAAAACCGGTGAATGCCCAGCTACGAAAAGCGGGTATCCGGATTATCTGGTTGGTATGCGAGAGAGAAAGGTGGCCGACAAACTCA
>NZ_CALFQK010000036.1:0-4119 GCF_937921195.1 uncultured Salinicola sp. | reverse complement strand
GCGTTGACGAAGCATCGAAGGTGTCGAATCTCAATTTCACGTTTTCTCCTTTCCACTGTCCGACATCCTCTCGCACCTCGTGTTCAGGTCCTTTTCTGTGGAGCCTACACTGACGAGCCGAACCTCAATCCAAGTCTTCAAACCTTGTTTCAAGGCGGCGTATGCTCTGCGTGGAAATGCTAGCGATTGTCAGACGGATTGAAGCGCAACAGTCGCAGGGCATTGAGCGTGACCAGCACCGTGGCCCCGGTATCGGCCAAAATGGCGATCCAGAGCCCGGTCAGCCCCAGCACGGACGTCACCAGGAACACGGCTTTAAGACCCAGCGCCAGGGCCACGTTCTGACGGATGTTGGCCATGGCGGCCCGTGCAAGCCGGATCAGGGCCGGTACGTCCACCACCCTGTCGCGCAGGATCGCCGCATCGGCGGTTTCCAGTGCCACGTCGGTGCCCGAGCCCATCGCCACACCCACGTTCGCCTGCTTTAGCGCCGGTGCGTCGTTGATCCCGTCGCCAATCATCATGACGCCGCCGGTTGCGCCCATCTCGCGGATCAGCCTCAGCTTGTCCTCGGGCATCATGCTGGCGTGGAATTCCATGCCGAGCTGCCCGGCGATGGCTTCGGCCGTGCGGGGATTATCGCCGGTCAGGATCACCGGCGCGATGTCCATCGCCCGCAGCTGGGCCATGGCCTCGGCGGCGTCGTTGCGCGGCTCGTCGCGCAGGGCGACGAGGCCAAGGGACTGGCCTGTGCGGAACACCGCGACCACCGTCTTGCCCTCGGTCTCCAGCCGCGCCGCGATCTCGGACTGGTCGTCGGCGATGCCCCCGGACTCCTCGGCGTGGCGAGGCGAGGACACCCAGGCCTTCGCGCCGCCCACCAGTGCCTCGACGCCCTTGCCGACGATGGCGCGTGCGTCGGTCGCGGGCAGGGCCTCGATCCCCGCCTCCTCCGCCCGACGTAGGATGGCCTGGGCCAGCGGGTGCGACGATCCGGTCTCGACCCCGGCCGCGACGGCCAGCAGGTCGCTTTCAGACACGCCGGGCGCGGGCACGATGTCGGTCACCTTCGGTTTGCCGTGGGTCAGTGTGCCGGTCTTGTCGAAAGCGATCGCCAAAACCTTGGCGGCGGCCTCGATGACCGCGCCGCCCTTCATCAGAAGGCCCTTCCGGGCGCCCGAGGAGAGGGTTGAGGCGATCGAAGCCGGAACCGAGATCACCAGGGCGCAGGGGCAGCCGATCAGCAGCAGCGCGAGGCCGCGATAGATCCAGGTGTTCCAGTCGGCCCCGGTAGCGAGCGGCGGGATCAAGATGACCAGCGCCGCCAGCACGACGATGGCGGGCATGTACCAGCGGCTGAACCGGTCGATGAACCGCTCAGTCGGCGCGCGGGCGTTCTCGGCCTCCTCGACCAGCTGAATGATGCGCGCAATCGTGTTGTCCGCTGCGGTTTTCGTCACCGTCACGCGAAGCGCGGCCTCGGTATTGATCGATCCCGCGAAGACCGATTCTCCCGGCCCCCGGGTAACAGGGACGCTTTCACCGGTCACGGGACTTTCGTCGATACCGCTGGTGCCCTCGGCAATCTCGCCATCGGCCGGGATGCGGTCCCCGGGGCGCACCAGAACGCGCTGGCCGACCTCGAGCTGGTCGACCGGGACTTCGCGGGTCTTGCCGTCGATTTCCAGAAGTGCGGTCTTGGGCACCAGATTGGCCAGCGCCCTGATGCCGTCGCGCGCCTTGCCGGCGGCCACACCTTCAAGCACCTCGCCCACGGCAAAGAGGAACACCACAAGCGCCGCTTCCTCGGCTGCACCGATGAACAGGGCGCCGATGGCGGCGATGGTCATCAGGCTTTCGATGGTGAAGGGCTGCCCGAGGCGAACGGCCTCGAAGGCGCGCTTCGCCACCGGGGCGACGCCGATCACGCAGGCGAAGGTAAAGGCCCAGTAACCGTAGTCCGCCGAGGTCAGAAGCTCGAAACCCCATGCAAGGACAAGCAAGGCCCCCGTGAAGATCACCAGCCGTCCCTTGTTGGTCTGATACCACGCCTTGCCGCGATCAGCGGGGTCATCATGGACATGACCGGGGCTGCCATGCCCGGCGTCGGCCTTTGCAGACGACGGCCCTTTGTCACCGCCTTTGGCGTGGTCATGGCCGTGGTTGGCGTGATCGTGATCGTAGCCTTCGCAGTCAGCGCCATGAGTGTGTGCCTTTTTCGGGGCGTCGAGCGTATTCTCCGGCGACGACGCGCCACGCTGCGCAATCCTGTATCCGAGGCGCTTCACGATGGCCTCGATCTCGGCAGGGTCCGTACTGGCAGGCTCCAGATCCAGCGAAAGGCGCTCACTCATCAGCGCTACCTTTACGCCGCTGACACCCGGAAGGCGCTCGACGGCCTTCGTCACTTTTAACGTGCAGGCGGCACAATCCATGCCGCTGACAGTCCAGTCTCGGCGCTCGGCTCCACTCATTTTCTTTGCTCCTGGCCCGGCAACTGGCCGGGGCTATCTTTGACCGAGTCGGTTCTTACAGGCTATAGTAACTGTAGCTTCAAGTCCTTTTCGTTGCTGCGACGATTGCTTCGCCCACATTGTTCTCTGATCGATGTCGGTATCAGCGAACGGCTGCAATCTATTGGGAGTCTTCGCCTAGCTGATCGGGTTCTGTCGCGACCAGAGCTGCAGGAGATTCACTTCTGGCGGATGGGATGCTTTCCGCAACAAAATCCGGGACACCCCTTGATGCTATAGGGGCTGGAGGTTTTATACCGCATCCATCGCGTACAAGCGATCGAACCGGTTCACTGTGCATTTGGGAAACTTGAGATGCTGACGAGACGACACTTTATCCAGACAACTGCAGCGCTGCTCCCGTCGTCGGTCCCGACGCTTTCGTTTGCCAATAACTGGCCCAGCGAACAACAGAAAGCCGCTTGGGACGCAGAGGTCACCCCATTTGGCTATGATCCCGCGACCACGAACCCTTGGGGGCTACATCCCAGGTTCCTTCCTCAACGGGTATTGGCGAACGACGAACTGCGTCCCGGAGATATCCATGTCGATGCCGTGGCAAGGTACCTCTACCACATAGAGGAAGGCGGTACCGCCATGCGTTATGGTGTAGCCATTGCCCAGGGGGATCTCTACGAGCCAGGTACGTACACGATCAAGCGCAAGGTCGAATGGCCCCACTGGCGGCCGACACAGAACATGATCGAACGGGATCCCCAGAATGCTCAGTATGCAGATGGCGTGGAGCCCGGCCCCGCCAATGCGCTCGGTTCAAGAGCTCTTTACCTGTACGTCGGCGACAGGGATACATATCTGCGGATTCATGGCACGCCGTATCCCGAAAGCATTGGCGGGCGGGCAAGCTCAGGCTGCGTTCGAATGGTGATGGCTCATATCAACGATCTGTTCGAAAATGTTGAGATCGGCTCGACAGCTTATCTTTACTCAGCAGAAGACAGCCTCGTGAGGCCGGGGTGACCTCTGGCCTTCCACCTGAGGCGTGGAAGGCCGGAAATCGCTCAAGATACCGGCTGCTGCACCACGCATATCGGGCGGCCGCCAGTTGCGCGAAGCGGCACGAGAGTGGTTTCCACTGGGCCGGCATGCATATACCAGTAACAATCGTCTTCGCTTTGCAGGCGAGCCGTCGACAAATCCTGATCGGGAGCGGCCATGGCAACAACATTCTCTGGAATATTGCCGATTTCATATCGATCGTTCTGGCCTTCCGTGTTTGTGATCCCGCAGCTGGCAAGCAGAGCGGAGGCGATAATCACCAGGGAACAGTTTCTGTACTTTGTTTGCATGGCTGCCTCTCTTGCCTCGTTTGCGCGCGGCTTGGTATGTTGCCAGGTCAAGGCGCTGTTCACTGCGCTCGCATCGATTGGATGCATGTTTCGTGAGAATCTATAGCTCTAGTATCTATAGATTTTGTCTATCTTTACGGCAACTCTGGCTGAGGTCAATCAAGTTTTCCGGACTATTGTGAGACGCGACGCCTCCCTGTCTGCGAACTGCGGCATCGCAGCCCGGCGAAGGTGTTACTTGGTAGGTGATGGACAAATAGCTCCAACTGCACCGCTCCTGGCCATAGACTGACATAAGG
>NZ_CALFQK010000035.1:0-19078 GCF_937921195.1 uncultured Salinicola sp. | reverse complement strand
GCAAAAACTGGCCCGGCCCTTCGGGTTGCGCGGCAAATGGCGCCATGCGGCGTTGCGGGATTAAAAAAGGGAACCACCCTTCTCTGCATCCCGCGCCTGGCCTGGCGACATTTGGCGCAGCACCGCGGTTCGCGCTGAAACGTCAACAGCCCCTAGACATGGGCGCACACATTTTACGATGGAAACCGCCCCATGAGTGACAACGCCTCTAACGCTCGTATCGAGAGCATTAGGAACATTGCCATTATCGCCCACGTCGACCATGGCAAGACGACACTGGTCGACAAGCTCCTGAGCCAATCCGGCACCCTGGACCGCAAGGCCGAAGGCCAAGAGCGGATCATGGACTCCAACGACCAGGAGAAGGAACGCGGCATCACCATCCTGGCCAAGAATACCGCGATCCGCTGGAACGACGGCAACGGCCGCGACTACCACATCAATATCGTCGACACCCCGGGACACGCCGACTTCGGTGGCGAAGTCGAACGCGTCATGTCCATGGTCGACTCCGTGTTGCTGCTGGTCGATGCCGTCGACGGCCCGATGCCGCAGACCCGCTTCGTGACCCAGAAGGCGTTCGCCCAGGGCCTCAAGCCGATCGTGGTGGTCAACAAGGTCGACCGTCCCGGCGCGCGCCCGGATTGGGTCGTCGACCAGATCTTCGATCTGTTCGACAACCTCGGTGCCACCGACGAGCAGCTCGACTTCCCGATCATCTACTGCTCCGCGCTCAACGGCATCGCCGGCATGGAGCCGGACGACATGGCCGAAGACATGACGCCGATGTTCAAGAGCATCGTCGACATCGTCGAGCCGCCCAAGGTCGAACTCGACGGCCCGTTCCAGATGCAGATCTCGGCGCTGGACTACAACAGCTATGTCGGCGTCATCGGTCTCGGCCGCATCAAGCGCGGCAGCGTCAAGCCGAGCCAGCAGATCAGCGTTATCACCAAGGAAGGCGCGACCCGCAAGGGCAAGATCGGCCAGGTCATGACCCACATGGGGCTGGAGCGGGTCCAGACCGACGAAGCCACTGCCGGCGACATCGTCTGCATCACCGGTATCGACAATCTGGCGATCTCCGACACGCTGTGCGACGTCAACAACGTCGAAGCGCTGCCGCCGCTCTCCGTCGACGAGCCGACCGTCTCGATGACCTTCCAGGTCAACGACTCCCCGTTCGCCGGCAAGGATGGCAAGTACGTCACCAGCCGCAACATCAAGGACCGTCTCGAGCAGGAGCTGATCCACAACGTCGCGCTGCGCGTCGAACAGGGTGAATCCTCCGAGAAATTCAAGGTCTCCGGGCGTGGCGAGCTGCACCTGTCGGTGCTGATCGAGACCATGCGTCGCGAAGGCTTCGAGCTGGCCGTGGGCCGCCCCGAGGTCATCATCCGCGAGATCGACGGCGTCAAGCAGGAGCCGTACGAAGAAGTCATCATCGACTGCGAAGAGCAGCACCAGGGCGCGGTGATGGAAGAGCTCGGCTACCGCAAGGGCGAGCTCTCCAACATGAATCCGGACGGCAAGGGTCGCGTTCGCCTGGACTTCATCATCCCCGCGCGCGGCCTGATCGGCTTCCGCGGCCAGTTCCTGACCCTGACCTCCGGTACCGGCATCCTGACCAGCCGCTTCGACCACTACGGCCCGCTCAAGCCGGACGCCGCGATCGAGCGTCGCAACGGCGTGCTGGTATCGATGGTGCCGGGCAAGGCGCTGGCCTATGCGCTCTACACCCTGCAGGAGCGCGGCAAGCTGATCGTCGACCACGGCACCGAGGTCTACGAAGGCATGCTGATCGGCATCAACAACCGCGCCAACGACATGGTGGTCAACCCGACCAAGGGCAAGAAGCTCGACAACATGCGGGCTTCCGGCAATGACGAGAACATCGTGCTGACGCCGCCGATTCGCTTCACCCTGGAGCAGGCGATCGAGTTCCTCGACGACGACGAGCTGGTCGAGATCACCCCGAGCTTCATCCGCCTGCGCAAGAAGCACCTGACCGAAAACGAGCGCAAGCGGGCCGGCAAGAAAGGCTGATCGCCCCGCGATCCACCGCTGCCGTCAAATCGCTGTTGCCACACCGACGACACCCGCCCTCCGGCGGGTGTCGTCGTTTGGGCTGGCGTAGCGTTGATCAAGAAAAACTACTCATGCCAATCGACGGCTGTACAATCGGCAACATCGCGGCTACAAGACACCACCGTTCCGTCTCGCCACCCATGGCCCGACCGATCGAGACGACGCCGGAATCGCGGTAGACAGAGGCAGGCGCGCCACCCCAACGGCGCACCAGGGGACAATATCAATAAACGCTCGGGGGAAGACGCGATGACGCCGATCATCGATGTCCGCAACATTCGCAAGTCGTTCGGCGGCCTGACGGTCATCGACGACTGCTCCATTCAGGTCGCCAAAGGCTCCATCACCGGGATGATCGGCCCCAACGGGGCCGGCAAATCCACGCTGTTCAACATCATCGCCGGCAGCCTCGCGCCCGACAGCGGCGAGGTCCTGCTCAACGGCCAGGCGATCACGCATCTCTCCGCCAACCAGCGCTTCCACCGCGGGCTGCTGCGCACCTTCCAGATTGCCCACGAGTTCAGCCACCTGACCTCGCTGGAGAACCTGATGATGGTGCCGCCGCGCCAGGAGGGCGAGAACCTGTTCAGCACCTGGCTGAAGCCGGGAGAAGTGCGGCGCCAGGAGGCCGAGGTCCGCCGTCGCGCTCTCGAGGTGCTCGACTTCGTCGGCCTGTCCCATGTCCGCAACGAGCTGGCCGGCAACCTCTCCGGCGGCCAGAAGAAGCTGCTCGAGCTCGGCCGCACCATGATGACCGATGCCGAGGTGGTGCTGCTCGACGAGATCGCCGCCGGGGTCAACCGCACCCTGCTCGGCGATCTGATGGGCAATATCGAGCGGCTCAACCGCGAGCTGGGCTATACCTTCCTGGTCATCGAACACGACATGGACATGATCGGTCGCCTGTGCGATCCGGTGATCGTGCTGGCCCAGGGGCAGGTGATGATGGAAGGCTCGATCGGCGAGATCCAGAACAATCCGGAAGTGATCGAAGCCTATTTCGGTTCCGAAACCGCCTAGGGTTCCGAAACCACCCAGGGTTACAACGCCTCCGAACGTGAGACACGACGGCAACCCATCGCCAAGCAATAACAAAGAGCACTCAATGCCATTACTCGAAGCAGTTGACGTTCATGGCGGCTACGGCGGCATGAACATTCTCAACGGCGTCAACATGACGATCGAGGCCGACGAAATCGGCGTCATCGTCGGCCCCAACGGCGCCGGTAAATCGACCATGCTCAAGGCGGTCTTCGGCCTGCTGACGATCACCCAGGGCGAGATCCGGCTGCGCGGCAAGCCGATCACCAATCTTTCACCGCACAAGCTGGTGGAGATGGGCATGGGGTTCGTGCCCCAGGAGAAGAACATCTTCCCGAGCCTCTCCGTGGAGGAGAACCTGGAGATGGGCGCGTTTCTCAAACCCGCCACCGTCTCGCGGCTCAAGGCGCAGATCTACGAATTCTTCCCCCCGCTACTGGAGAAGCGCCGCCAGCCGGCCGGCGAGCTCTCCGGCGGCCAGCGCCAGATGGTGGCCATGGGCCGGGCGCTGATGAACGAACCCAGCGTGCTGCTGCTCGACGAACCCACCGCCGGACTCTCGCCACGCTACATGAACGAGATCTTCGAGCGGGTGAAGACCATCAATGCCGCCGGCGTCGGCGTGCTGATGGTCGAGCAGAACGCCAAGCAGGCACTGCGCATCGCCCACAAGGGCTTCGTGCTCGCGGCCGGCCAGAACCGATTCAGCGATACCGGCGAAGCGCTCCTCAACGACCCTCAGGTGGCCAAGAGCTTCCTCGGTGGTTGATGTCCATCGTCCCGCTGGCGAGCCCCGGCTTGCCAGCGCCCGTATTCAAACCGAGACGTTTCCGTTAAAGAGAGCCGGTCGTGAATGAGCTGATCTACTTCTTCAACTACGTGGTGGTGGCCGGCAGCGTCACCGGCTGCATCTACGCCATCGGTGCCGTCGGCGTGACGCTGATCTACAGCATCCTGCGCTTCGCCCACTTCGCCCATGCCGACATGATGACGCTCGGCACCCTCGCCGTGCTGCTGCTGACGCTGGCCTTTCCCCACGCCGGAGATCCCCTCGGGCTGCCCACCGCGATCGTCATGCTGCCGGTGGCAATGGCGTTCACCTCGCTGGTGGCCGTGGGCATCGATCGCGCCTTCTACCAGCCGCTGCGGAGCCATGGCGTCAAGCCGATCGTGATGGTGATCGCCTCGCTGGGCGTCACGCTGATGCTGCAGGGTCTGATCCGGCTGTTCGCCGGCACCGGCTCGCAGAACCTCTACGTCGATGCGCGCAAGGAGATCTTTCGTATCGACGTGCCGGGCGTGACCCGGCCGATCATCCTCACCGAGCCGCAGGTCATCCTGTTCGTGATCACCATCGTCGCCGTGGTCGGGCTGCACCTGTTCCTGACCCGGGCGCGCCTGGGCAAGGCGATGCGGGCGATGTCGGACAACCCCGACCTTGCACGCGCCTCCGGCATCAATACCAGGCTGATCATTACCCTGACCTGGGTCATTGCCGGGTCGCTGGCCACCATCGCCGGCACGCTGCTGTCGCTGGATGTCGCCTTCAAGCCCGACCTCAGCTTCTTCCTGCTGCTGCCGATCTTCGCCGCCGCCATCGTCGGCGGCGTCGGCCATCCCTACGGCGCCATCGCCGGCGGTTTTCTGGTCGGCTTCGCCGAGACGTTGGCGGTCTTCAACTGGTCGGTACTGCTCAGGCCGCTGCGGGACAGCCTGCCGACCTGGCTGGAACTGCCCAACAATCTGGCGCTGGTGGGTACCGAATACAAGATCGTGGTGCCCTTCTTCATTCTGGTGGCGGTGCTGATCTGGCGCCCGACCGGCATCTTCAAAGGGAAGGTGATCTGATGACTGCCCCCTCAACGCAACGCCCCGCAACTTCCGATCGTCGCACGCTCCCGATCCGCGAGCTGGTGCTGTTCGGCGGCCTCGCCCTCGTGGTTCTGGCCGTCTTCGCGACCATGGGTCCGGCCTACTCCACCCGCATGCTGGTGGAGGCCTCCTGCTACGCGATCCTGGCTCTCGGCCTGACCATCCAGTGGGGCTACGCCGGTCAGTTCAATGCCGGCATCATGGGCTTCGTCGCGCTGGGCGGTTTCTCGGCGACGTTCTTCAGCATCCCGGTCAACCATGCGTTCTGGGCCAGCGACCTTCCCGGCCGGCTGGGCTGGGTGCTGCTGGCGATGGTCGTGGTCACCGCGATCGTGTTCGGCATCAGCCGGCTCGACCGCATCGGCGTACCCAAGTTGCTGCGCACGATCCTCGCCATCGTCGCCGGACTCATCGGCTACCTGGTCGTGATCAGCTGGTTGCGCAGCGTCACCGGCGATATCGAGTCCCAGGTGGAGTTCATCGGCGGGCTGGGGCTGCCGGTGTGGCTGGGCTGGATCGTGGGCGGCGCCCTGGCCGGCGGTGTCGGCTATTTCATCGGCCATATCTGCCTGGGCCTGCGCAGCGACTATCTGGTCATCGCCACACTGGGGATCGCCGAGATCATCAAGGCGTTCCTCAAGAACTCGGACTGGCTCACCCGCGGCACCGCGACCATCTCACCCCTGCCCTGGCCGGTTCCGGACCCCGGCGAGGTCGGCTTCCTGACCGCCCGTGCACTCTACCTGTCGGTGACCGTGGTCATGATCGCGGTGATCTTCTTCCTGCTCCATCGCGCCTATCACGCCCCCTGGGGCCGCATGATCCGCGCCATCCGCGACAACGAGGTTTCCGCCGCGGCCATGGGCAAATCGATCAATCGCCGCCGTCAGGAGATCTTCGTCTTCGGCTGTATCCTGATGGGGATCGGTGGCGCGGTGCTAACCAGCTTCAATGGGTTGTTCGATCCGCAGGGCTACCTGCCGCTCAACCACACCTTCCTGGTGCTGGTGATGGTGATCCTCGGCGGCCCGGGCAACAACCTGGGCACGCTGTTCGGCGCGGTGCTGGTCTACGTGATCTGGATCATGTCGGGGCCGATGGCGCTGGCCGTGATGCACGCCATCGTCGCACTGGGCTCGCACTGGTTCGACTGGCAACCGGGGAATCTCGACAGCCGCGCCCTGCAGGCGAGGGTGTTCGTGATCGGGCTGCTGATCCTGCTGGTGCTGCGCTTCGCCCCGCGCGGGCTAATCCCGGAGAAGGTCGCGCATCACGATTGAACGATTCCACGAAACCTGAAACGCAAAACCCCGAGCCTGAGCTCGGGGGTTTGCGTTCTGGAACGCCGGCGAAGGTTATTCGTCGATCGCCCCCTTGGTAACAAATTTGCCATCCTCGACTGCCATTTCGACCACGATACCCGGCACGTCGCCGTTGTCGTCGAACTCCGCGCTGCCGGAGGCGCCTTCGTAGTTGATCTCCTTGCCTTCACCGATCAGCCTCTTGGCCTTTTCCCACTCTCCCGGCAGGATCGTCTCGCCCGGCGCCGTGGCAACGTCGCGCAGCGCCTTGGACAGGCCCTCGCGATCCGCGCTGCCGTTCTTCTCGATGGCGAGCGCCAGCAGGAACGCGGCATCGTAGGACTGCGCCGCGAACACCGCGCTGGGGTCGATCCCGGCTTTCTCCGCCAGGTCGTTGAAGATGTCCGAGCCGGGCACGTCCGGCGATCCCGGACGCGTCGCGATCATGCCCTCGAGCACGTCGGCGCCCACGGCGTCGACCAGCGCGTTCCCGACCATGCCATCGCCGCCGGCATACTTGGTGAAGGCGCCGCTCTCGTAGGCCTGGCGCAGGATCGTCTGACCGGAAGTATCGGCGTAGGCCAGTACCACCAGCGTCTGCGAACCGCCGGAGGAGAGCTTGCCGATCTCCGACCGGTAGTCCGCCCGGTTGTCCTCATGGGCCAGGTTGGCGGAGATCGAACCGCCTTCCGCCTCGAACGTCTTGGTGAACGCGTCGTCCAGGCCCTGGCCATAGTCGTTGTTGACGTAGGTCACCGCGACGTCCTCGATCCCCTTGGAGAGCAGCAGCTTGGCCAGCTGTTCACCCTGGAAGGCGTCGGAAGGCACGGTACGGAAGACCAGATCGTTGTCATCGAGATCCGTCACCGCCGGTGCCGTGGAAGCCGGCGATACCATCACCACACCGCCGGGAATCGCGGCGTTGTTGGCCGCGGCGATGGTGGCACCGGTACACAGCGCACCCACGATCGCGGTCACCTGCTCGCTGTTGACCAGCCGGTCGGCGGCGTTGGAAGCGGCCGAGGCATCCGAACAGGTGGTGTCACCCGAGGGCATGACCATCTTTTCACCATCCAGCAGGCCGCCCTGGTCGTTGACCTCCTGCACCGCGAGTTTGGCGCCATCGAAGATCGGCGGCGTCAGGCTTTCGATACCGCCGGTGAAGCCCCCCAGAAATCCCACTTTGACATCCGCCTGCGCGACACCGGCGCATGCCGTGGTTGCCGCAATGGCGAGTGCAAGTACTGTCTTCTTCATCGCTGTTGTCGCTCTTTGTTGGGTTGCGAAAGACCACATTCACTCTGCTGGCAAGCCGCCCAAAAGACAAGCGTCCGTAACCGTTCGTGTCTTCACCTTTCGGCGTGCCCGGGCGACCCGATCATAGCGCGGCCTCGCTCTCCCCAAGCCCAGGGGAAACCCGCCATGCCGGCGGCAAATCAATCGATTAGAGGCGACGTCGATTAGGGACTACGCTGAAACCGCGATAACGCCAACGGCAAGGAGAACGCCATGCACAAGCATATCGAGTGGGATGCGCCGGGCGGCGCCAGCGTCGATGCCCACTACGCCAAGGACGAACAGCATCGTGTCACCCCGCAACCGGGGATGATGCTGACCGCGCGCTACCACGGCGCCACGGTGCGCGTTCAGGTCGAGGCCTACAAGGATGGTGTCAGCATCGGCAAGGTCGCGGCACTGATCGGCGACGACGGGGAGCGTCACGACAGCCACGGAGACCTCGCCAAGGGCGACATGGTGCGCCTGCCCGATGACAAGCGCGCTTTCCAGGCGCCCGAGGACGACGAGGACTGATCGCAGGGCAGTAGATACACAGGCATAAAAAGCCCCGGTCCAGGGGGTGGACCGGGGAAGTTGGAGGTACTGGAAAGTCGCGGGACCCGAAGCAGTGCCTACCGTTTCGTTGCGCTCGTCAGCACGGGCGCAACGCAGGGATATCGTATGTCGTCGGTATCAATCGAGGCTGGCAAAGGACATTTCCACGTTGCCACGCTCGCTATTACCGCCCCCATTCACATTCTGCAGCGCCTGGGCAGCGGCCGTGCTCTGGCCTTGGCCTACCAGACTATCGTTGCCGCCCGCGATGTCGGTTGCCCGCTGGGTAGTGGCAGCGACATAGGCCAGGGAATGATCGGCCGCGGTGCTGTGGCCACCGCTGACGGTGTTGATCCGATATTCGCTCGGCAGCAACTGGTACTGAGAAGTCGCCTGGGTATTGAGGGCTTCATGTTGCTGAGCGAAAGCACGTTGTTCCATGACGCTGTTGGCCTGAGCGGCGGCAGGGAGTGCAACGGCAAGTGCGATGGCGGCGAGAATGCGAGTTTTCATGGTGAACCTCCAATCTTCTTCGTTTGCGTGGTCGGCCTCGTGGCCTGACCGTTGAAGAGATTATGGAGGCCCATTTATTAGGTGGCTAATCAGTTGGTTTGAAGTCGTCTATCACCGGGATTGATAGAGAAATATTCGACTACTCGCCACCCGAAGGGCTGCCCTGCCACACTGACAACCGGCTACCATGACGGAGCCAGCCGGCGTTATGGGAAACAGGGGAAAACGAATGGGACAGGCACGGAGCGCGATCATTCTGGGCGGGTTGCTGGCCATCGGCATGATCTGGGGCGGAAGCTACATCGAGGACGCCGCCGAAACCTGGCGTGACGCCGGTCGCAGCGTCACGGTCAAGGGCCTGTCGGAGCGCGAAGTGCCGGCGGACATGGCACTCTGGCCGCTGCACTACACCGTCACCGCCAACGAACTGGAAACGCTGCAGCAGGAGTTGACGACGCAGGAGAGCCGCATTCGCGAGTTTCTCACCCAGCGAGGCTTCGAGACCGGCAATATCACCGTGACCTCGCCCCAGGTGACCGACCGATTCGTCAACCTCTACGGCGCCGACCGGCCCGACGAGCGCTACCAGGCCGAAGCCACGGTGCTGCTGCGCACGCCGGCGGTGGATAGCGTCAAGAAAGCGATGCCACAGACCGGAGAGCTGGTCCGCGCCGGGGTCGTGCTGTCACCCAACTATGACTACCGCACCGAATTCCTGTTCACCGGCCTCAATGACATCAAGCCGGAGATGGTCGCCGAAGCCACCAAGGATGCCCGCGGCGTCGCCCAGCAGTTCGCCAGGGACTCAGGCAGTCGCGTCGGCGAGATCCGCAGCGCCAACCAGGGCTACTTCTCGATCGAAGATGTTGACAGCTACACCCCCGATATCAAGCGGGTACGGGTGGTGACGACGATCGACTACGCGCTGGAGGAGTGACACCTCACCCAACGGTTTCCTACCCCGGTCGATGCCGTTATGGGGTGCCTGGGTGGCGGGCGCATCTGCATAAAGCACACTCCAACGCCGCGACGGATCTCCGCGCCTGCGGGGAACGGGAGTCGAGGCGAACCGCGCGGCTCGCGCGGATCGGTTGATCCCCGCGGGCGTGGGGAACAGAGCTGGCGGTAATGCTGGCGGGCCTCCTCGAGCGGTTCATCCCCACGGGCGTGGGGAACAGTCTAATTGTAGGCTTTTGTTTTTAAAGAGCAAAACAAAGAGTCAACTTTCCACCAGCGATTCCTCCTGATCCGCTCACGAATTAGTAGGAGAGATTAACTCGATTATCAGTCGGTTACAGGAATGCTGGAAATTCATATTGCTAATTACCAGCGATGTTTTTCGCACCACAGCTTTCGGGTCAAGCCATGAACCTCACCAATCTCCCCTTTCCACATCAATTGTTATGTTATAACCTTTGCTTCCGTTTCAGGAGATTGTCATGTCACACCGTCACCGGCACCGCCCCGATGGGCCGTGCCATTTTTCTTTGATGTCGCTGGGCGCCGGGCGGCGCGTGTTGCTGGCGCTGTTGCCGCTGGCGGTGCTGTGGCTCGTCGCGGGCTGGGCTGCCGGGGTGTTCGGTTGATGGCGCAGTCGAGGACACAGGCGATGGATGAGCCCAATACCCTGCTGACACTGGAGTCTCTGTCGCTGGCGCAGGGCAATCGTATGGTGCTGGAGGGTATCGACGGCCACTTCGAGGCCGGCACCATTACCGCGCTGGTGGGCGCCAACGGGGCCGGCAAGAGCACGCTGGTCCAGGGGATCATGGGCGAGCTGCGCCCCGTCAGCGGTCGGGTTGACTGCCGGGTGCCTAACGCCCGGCGTGCCTGGCTACCGCAGCAGCTGGCGCTGGACCTGACCTTCCCGATGAGCGTCGAGGAACTGGTGATGAGCGGCTGCTGGCCGACCCATGGCAGTTTCAAGCGCTACGGTCCGACGGAGTATCGCCGCGGCCAGGCGGTGATGCAGCGCCTGGGTCTGCAGGCATTCGAGCACCGCCCTCTGGGCGAGCTGTCCGGCGGCCAACGCCAGCGCGCCCTGCTCGGCCGTACCTTGATGCAGGAAGCCCAGTTGCTGCTGCTGGACGAGCCGTTCGCCAATGTCGATGCCGCCACCGTCGAGGTGCTGATCGAGGTACTGCAGGACATGGCGGCCAAGGGCGCGGCGATCATCATCGTGCTGCACGATCACGATCAGATGACCCGGCTGGCCGATCGGATCCTGCATCTGGAACGCGGGCATGGCACCTGGTCGACGCCCGCCCGGGTCGGTGGCTCCCCCTCCACGGCGGAGACGCTGGCATGATCGACTGGCTGTTCTCTCCGTTGATCGATTTCGGCTTCATGCGCCGCGCGCTGGTGGCCGGCCTGGCGCTATCGCTGGTGGCGCCGCCACTGGGGGTTTTCCTCACCCTGCGCGGCATGAGCCTGGTCGGCGACGCCATGGCCCACGCCGTGCTGCCGGGCGTGGCGGTGGGTTTCCTGCTGGCCGGGTTCTCGCTGCCGGCGATGAGCTTTGGCGGCCTGATCGCCGGGCTGCTGGTGGCAGGGCTGGCGGGCAGCGTGTCGCGCCTGACCGGCCATCGCGAAGACTCCGCCATCGCCAGCTTCTACCTGATCTCGCTCGCCGCCGGGGTGATGTTGATCTCGATGCGCGGCAGCAGCGTCGATCTGACCCACGTGCTGTTCGGCTCGATCCTGGCGGTGGACAGTACCGCGCTGTGGCTGATCGTCAGCGTGTCGAGCCTGACCCTGATCGTGCTCGCCGCGATCTTCCGCATCCTGGTGGTAGAGTGCCTCGACCCGCTGTTCCTGCGCGGCCAGGGCATTCGCGGCGGCGCCGTGCATGGCCTGTTCCTGGGCTTGATGGTGCTCAACCTGACGGCCGGCTTCCAGACGCTGGGGACGCTGATGGCGGTCGGCCTGATGATGCTGCCGGCAACGGCGGCGCGCTTCTGGTCGAAACGCCTCGAGGGCCTGATGGGGCTGGCCATCGCCATCGGCATGATCTCGAGCGTGGGAGGCCTGCTGCTCTCCTATCACGCCGGCCTGCCCTCCGGCCCCTGCATCATTCTGCTCGCCGGCATCATCTATCTGTTTTCCGCGCTGTTCGGGCGGTACCACAGCGTCTTTGCCCGCTGGCGTCGTCGGGTCCAGCCCATGCTGCCGCCGGACGCCCACGGCTAACTCGGCACTCCACCGTTCAACTCCACACGAGGAATTCAAGATGTCCCGCCAATCGATCTCTTCCGCGCTGCTCAAGGGGCTCATCGCCGGCGGCTTGAGCGTCGCCGCCCTGTCGCCGATCTACGCCCAGGCGGACCCGCTCAAGGTCGTCACCAGCTTCAGCATCCTCGACGACATGGTCGAGACCATCGGCGCCGACCATGTCGCGGTCACCTCGCTGGTCGGCCCGGACGGCGACGTGCACGCGTTCTCGCCCAAGCCTTCCGACGCGCAGTCACTGGCCGATGCCGACCTGATCGTGGTCAACGGCCTGCAGCTCGAGGGCTGGATCGACCGCCTGATCGACGCCAGTGAATACGATGGCGACATCGTGGTCGCCAGCGACGGCATCAAGACGCGGCCGTTCGAGGGTCATCACGACGAGGGTGACGATCATGGTCACGGTCATGACGACCACGACCACGACCACGACCACGACCACGACCACGACCACGACCACGACCACGACGATCATGATCATGCGGCGAACGGCGGCGCGGAAGGCCATCATCACCATCATGGCGATGTCGATCCGCACGCCTGGCAGGACCTCGAGAACGGCGAGCAGTACGCCCGCAATATCCGCGATGCGCTGGTGAAGGCCGATCCGGACCACGCCGACGACTACCGCGCCAACGCCAAGCAGTACATCGAGAAGATGGAAGCGCTGGACACCGAGGCCAAGCAGCGTATGGCGCAGATCCCGCAGGAAAATCGCCTGATCATCACCAGCCACGACGCGTTCGGCTATTTTGCCGACGCCTACGGCCTCGAGCTGCTGTCGCCGGTGGGCATCAACACCCTGGCCGAGCCCAGCGCCAGCGACATGGCCCAGTTGACGCAGCAGATCGAGAGCAGCCACGCCAAGGCGCTGTTCCTGGAAAACATGAGCAACCCGGCACTGATCAATCAGCTGCACGAGGAGACCGGCGTCGCCATCGGCGGCACGCTGTATGCCGACGCGCTGACGCCCGATGGCGAAGGCAGCACCTATCTCGGCATGTTCCGTCACAACGTCGACACGCTGATCGAGGCGTTGACGGCCGACGACTGACTCGGCGAAACCGGCGGCACTTCGGCGCCGCCGGTCGCTCCTCGCACTGGTCAATCACCGCCACCTGGACGACACTGCTCTCGAACCTTCGCCGAGACAGTGTCGTTTTCATGCCGCCAGTGACTGCCCCCCACCGTCATCTCTCTCTTGCCCAGGCCCGGCGGCTCGCCCTGAAGGCCCAGGGATTCACCGCCTCCTCCCCCGAGACCGTCAACCGCGGCCATCTCAACCGCCTGCTGAGTCGCCTTGGCGTGTTGCAGATCGACTCCGTCAACGCCCTGGCCCGTTCCCACTACCTGCCCGTCCTGTCGCGGCTCGGCCCATATCCGACGGTGCTGCTCGACGAGGCGGCCTGGAGCCGCAACCGTCACCGGTCCCTGTTCGAGTACTGGGGCCACGAAGCCTCGCTGCTGCCACTGTCGCTCTACCCGGCGATGCGCTGGCGCATGCGTCGCGCCCAGGACGGCATGGGCATCTACAAGCACCTGGCGAGGTTCGGGCGGGAGCGGCGCGACGTGATCGAGCGCGTGCTGGCCAGCGTGCGCGAGCAGGGTCCACTGGGCGCGGGGGCGCTGAACACGCGGGAAGGTCCGTCAGGCCCGTGGTGGGACTGGAGCGAGGAGAAGCAGGCGCTGGAGTGGCTGTTCGCCGCCGGGGAGGTCACCGTTGCCCGCCGCCGGGGCTTCCAACGGCTCTACGATCTCCCCGAGCGGGTGCTGCCGAGCGCGATACTGAACCAGCCCGAACCCGAGCTGCTCGAAGCCCATCGCCAGCTATTGGCCCAGTCCGCCACCGCCCTGGGAGTGGCCACCGAGAAAGACCTCCGCGACTACTATCGACTGGCACCGAACGATACCCGTACCGCGCTCGAGACCCTGGTCGAGGACGGCACCTTGACGCCGGTCGCGGTGCAGGGCTGGCGCCAGCCCGGCTACCTGCTCGGCGAACCCAGCGTGCCGAGGCGTGTCGAGGCCGCTGCCCTGCTGTCACCGTTCGACTCGCTGGTCTGGTACCGCGAGCGAACCGAGCGACTGTTCGGGTTCCACTATCGCCTCGAGTTCTACGTGCCGCCTCGCAAGCGCGTCTACGGCTACTATGTCATGCCCTTTCTCCACGGTGACCGGCTCATCGGGCGTGTCGATCTCCGTGCTCGTCGCGCCGAGGGCGAGCTGACGCTCCTCGCGCTCCACCCGGAACCGGAGATTCGCTTCGGGGAGGAACACCTCACCGCCCTGGCGCAGCAGTTCGAGCAACTGGCCGCCTGGCTGGGGCTTCCGCGTATCCATCTCGCCTGCGAACGCCCGCTGGCCCAGCGCCTCATGGCCCACTGGCCGGTGGACTCGCAACGGCGGCGCCATCTCTGAAGCCGGCGCGTCCCTCTTCCCTCTTCCCTCTTCCCTCTTCCCTCTTCCCTAAGCATACTTCTGCGACCAATAACCACATTATTTTTGTGGTTATTCGGGCGTAGGCTGATTCCGACGCCACGACCCCACCGGTCGCGGCGAGTACACCAAGGGCCATCAAGGGAACGCCATTCATGAACACGATCCTACGCCGCTTGAGCATCGCCGGACTGGCGGTGGCGACATCACTCGGCACCAGCAGCGCCTTCGCCTACGGTGCCGGCGACTGGTTCACCCACTTCGGTATCGCCAAGGTCTCGCCCAAGAGCGACAACGGTGACTTCGATGCCATCGGCGTCGACCAGATCGACGTCGACGACGAGAGCGGCTTCGCTTTCACGCTAGGTTATCGCTTCCTGGACAACTGGGGCGTCGAACTGCTGGCCGCCCAGCGCTTCAAGCACGACATCAATCTGGATGGCACCCAGATGGCTTCCACCAAACATCTGCCGCCGACCCTGACACTGCAGTACTACCCGCTCGGCGGCACCGATGCCCGGGTTCAGCCCTATGTCGGCGCCGGCCTGAACTACACCCACTTCTCCGACGAGAAGGTCGACGGCGGCAGTCTGGACATGGATGACTCCTGGGGCGCTGCAGCGCAACTTGGCGTCGACCTGCTGATCGACGATCACTGGTCGTTGAATGCGGCGGCCTGGTATCTGGATATCGACTCCGACACCACCGCCACGATCGGTGGCGAATCCTACGACACCACGGTACATATCGACCCCGTCGTGGTCATGGGTGGCATCGGCTATCGCTTCTGAAGCGAACCGCCGCCACCCGGCCGGCTCGTCCCTGGCCACCGTCCGGTGGCCAGGCATATGGCGCGCCGAATTGACGTCCCCCGCCGAGATTTTTGCCCAAAACTCTAGACTTACGTCGGAGATCATGTGATCATTCGCAGACTAACTTTTATTCCGCTTCACTACTGACCCATGGGTGACCGCACCCATGGGCGCTGGTCATTCATGATTCGAATCCCCGCCGATCACTGGCTACTGGCGTTGAGAACGGTACTGGCCGTCTGGCTGGCCCTGTTCCTCGCCATGCGCCTCGATCTCTACCAACCCGCCTGGGCCATCCTGGCGGTGATGATCGTGACCCTGCAGCCGGTCATGTTCACCGGCGGCACGCCGCCGATCGGCATCATCATCGGGCGCAGCGTCGCACGGCTGTTCGGCACCCTGTTCGGAGCGGTCGTCGGGCTGGGGCTGATCGCCCTGTTCGGCCAGCAGCCCATGCTTTATCTGCTGTTTTCCGGTGGTTGGCTCGCCTTCTGCATGTACTGGGTGATGCTGGAGCAGGACGAATACCTCGGCTACGTGATGATGCTCAGCGGCTATACCGCGACCCTGGTCTCGCTGACGGCCATCGGCACCGGCGTCGACCAGATCTGGACGATCGCGCTGGCCCGCTTCACCGAGACGGCGCTGGGGATCGGCTGCGGCCTGCTGATGCACGTGGTCATCGCGCCGCGTTTCGGCAGCCGCGCGCTGCCCGGGGCGCTGTCCTCCTTCCTCTCGCTGAGCGCCAGGGAAACGCTGGCGTCGCTGGACGCGCCGCGCTCACGAGCGCAACGGGACGACGGGCTCAAGGCGTTGCTGGCGACTTATCAGCAGTTCGAGAAGTTGCGGGGACTGACGCGCCTCGAGACCCGCCGGCTCAGCCACTTCATTCCCGCGCTGGATCGCTTTGCCGCCGATGGCCTGGCACTGCTCACCGCCGTGCGGGAACTGCAGACAGCGCTCGATTACCTGCGCGCCTGCGACGACGGCGAACGCTGGCTGGACCAACTCGCCACGGAGGCGGTCCCGCTGCTCGAGACGATCGCGTCGGCGCCGGATGGCGAACCCCGCGAACGCCTGGTGCTGGCCGATTTCGACTGGGACGACACCACGGTCGAGCCGCGCAGTCGCGCCCGCGCCGAGCTGGTTCGCCAGCGTCTCGGCGAAATGCTGGGGCTGCTCCAGCACGGCCGGCGATTGCGCCACGCCCTCGACGATCCGGCCTCATCGCGGATCGAGACGCTACCCCGCGAGCGCCGCTCGCGAACTACCCACAACGAGCATTTCGTGGCCCGCTTCAACGCCTTCCGCGTGTTCCTCGCCTTCGAGCTGCTGGGCCTGTTCTGGATCCACAGCGGCTGGCACTCCGGCTATCTCGCCATGATGCTGCTGGGCGTCTTCACCATGCTGTTCGCCAAGGCGCCCGATCCCGCGGCAGTGGTCTATCAGTTCCTGTGGGGCTCGATCGCCGCGGTGGTCTTTGGCGGCGTCCTGCTGTTCCTGGTGCTGCCGGTGATCAACGGTTTCCCGCTGCTGGCGCTGGCCGTCGCGGTACCGGTGACGATCGGCACGCTGCTGACCCCTCATCCGCGCTGGTCCGCGATCGGGCTGGCCGGCGCCATCACCATGATGACGCTGCTCAATCTCAACTCCACCTACACTTTCGCCCCGGCGCGCTACATCAACGGCGGGCTGGCCTCGATCATCGGCACCCTCTGCGCCATGTTCACCTACTCCCTGCTGCGCCAGCGCTCGCCGGAGGAGCGCATCCGCATCCTGATGGCCGCCTACTGGCGCGGCCTGAGCCGGCTGATGCGGGAGAGATCGCTGCCCAACCGCGCCCGCCTGGAGAGCCGCCTCTATGACCGACTGGGCCGGCTGGTCGCCCTCGGCGGCAGCGACCGGGCCCTGCGCGAAGCCATCGACCTCCACGCCATGGCGCTGTGCGTGTGGCGCATCCGCCGTCTGCGCGACGCACTCGGCTCCCATCGTGCCGAGATCGAAGCCTGGCTCGCCGGCATCGGCGCACGGCTGATCGCCCGCGAACGCCACGATCCCACCGTCTGGCGGACCCTGGCCGACGAGGCCATCGCCTGGGTCGAGCGGCTCTATCACGAGACCCACCTGCCGATCGCCAGCATCGGCGAGATCGCCATGCTGGGTCACTTGATGCGCGAAGCGCCGGGGGTGACCCTCGAGGCCCGCGCCAACGCCGAGACGGCAGACGTCTCGACGGCGGCCACTACCGGAGACCCGCGACATGCTGGCTGAATGGTCCTTCCTGGGATTTCTGATGCCGCCACTGGCCGTTCCGGTCCTGGGGGCGCTGGGGCTCTACCTGATTCTCCGGCGTCTCTTCGTGCGCCTGGGGCTCTATCACTGGTTCTGGCAACCGGTGCTCGCGGATATCGCGATCTACGCTTTGCTGTTGTGGTCGGTGCTGGCCCTGACGGGCTCGCTACCGATCGCTGGATGAGGAAAAGACCTTGATGAACTGGCCTACCGGACTCCGCAGGACTGTGCGGCTGCTGCTGACCCTCGCCCTGGTCGCCGCCGCGATCGTCGCCGTCGCTCAGCTCTGGAATCACTACATGCACGATCCGTGGACCCGCGACGGTCGGGTCCGTGCCGACGTGGTCAATCTCGGCACCGACGTCGCCGGCCTCGTCGACAGTCTCGAGGTGCACGACAACCAGCGGGTGGCGAAAGGCGACGTGCTGTTCACCATCGATCAGCAGCGCTACCGGCTGGCCCTGGACGAGGCCCAGGCCAACCTGCACCAGCTGGTGCAGAAGCGTGACGAGGCCCAGGCCGCCAACAGCCGTCGCCAGCGACTGAAGAACTACGTCTCCCAGGAGGACAAGGACAACGCCCGTTTCTCTCTGGCCACGGCCCAGGCCGCGGTCGAGCAGGCCGAGGTCGAAGTCGATCAGGCCAAGCTGGACCTGGAACGCGCCACCGTGCGCGCGCCGGTAGACGGCTACGTCACCAACCTGCTGCTGCGTCCCGGCCAGTACGTGACCGTGGGAACGGATGCCATGACCCTGGTCGACGCCCACAGTTTCTACGTGCTGGGCTATTTCGAGGAGACCAAGCTCGACAGCATCGATATCGGCGCCCCCGCCAGGATCCAGCTGCTGGCCAACGAGCGCCCGATCTGGGGCCACGTGGACAGCTTCGCCCGCGGCATCAGCGACAGCAGCTTGAGCAGTCAGCAGAACGGCCTTGCCACGGTCAACGCCTCTTTCGACTGGGTGCGCCTCTCCCAGCGCATCCCGGTGCGCATCGCGCTGGACGACATTCCCGAAGGGACCAAGCTCTCCGCCGGTCTCACCGCCACCGTCTATCTCGACGGCGACCGACGCGAGCGCGAAGAGGCCCCGGGCTGGTGGAAGCCGATTCGCCAGTGGTGGGAAGGATTGATCGGTATCTGATCCGATAAACAAACGCCCCGACGATCTCTCGCCGGGGCGTGGGGTCGGCGTGGAAATTCTGTCACTCAGTCGAAGTAGCTGAAGGTCTCGCCGGGCTTGATGTCGAGCAGCGCGTGATAGATCAGCTCGATCACGTTCTCGACGTCCTGCTTGTGGACCATCTCCACGGTGGTGTGCATGTAGCGCAGCGGCAGCGAGATCAACGCCGAGGCGACGCCGGAGTTGGAGTAGGCGAAGGCATCGGTATCGGTGCCGGTGGCCCGAGAACGCGGCAGCCGCTGAAACGGGATCTTCTGCTCGGTGGCGACCTTGATCAGGCGTTCGCGCAGCTTGTTCTGGATCGCCGGGGCGTAACAGATCACCGGGCCGTCGCCGATCTTGTTGGCGCCCTCGCGCTTGGGTTCGATCATCGGTGTCGAGGTGTCGTGGCTGACGTCGGTGACGATCGCCACGTTCGGGTCCAGCCGCTCGGCGATCATCTCCGCCCCGCGCAGGCCCACTTCTTCCTGCACCGCGTTGA
>NZ_CALFQK010000034.1:0-19062 GCF_937921195.1 uncultured Salinicola sp. | reverse complement strand
TTAAGGGTTCGAAGGAGCAAGGGGGCTCCATCTACCACTTAATCCGGATACCCTTCTTTTTACCGAAGCGCTGACCGACACGGATAGACTCGTTGCCTACGACCCTCATGGCCAACTGCCGCGCGATTCCAGCTCCTGGATATAGGCCCTCCTGAAAAAGGAAAAGCCTACTGCAAAAGGATAGGAAGGGAAGGGGGAGTAAGGGGAAGGGGGTTACCCGGTTGTTTGAACATGACAACCCCAAAGGGCCGGACGAGGGAAAGGGCCAAAGGGCGGCTCCACGGACAGTCGCTACTGAGAGTCTTCCGTTTCGAGTTGGCCAAGTGACTCAGGCTCACCTTCAGTGTCAGCTTTCGGCCAAAAGCGGACGTTCACCAACTCTCTATTTTACATTCGGAGGCGCCTACAAAGCCGCGAACGGCTCAATGCCGAGTATCATGCCAAAGACAGAAGCTATTGAACCAGCGCACCACTAGGCACGCTAGTTCATGATCAATCGACTTAGAATGGTATGTCAGAGGCCAAACCATCCACCTCGGCAGAGAATGGCTTACGGCACTGAGCTACATTGGAGTTCGCCAAGGCGCAGTTGTGTCCAATGGCTCGGCAGCACCTTCATCACCAACCGCTTCTGAAACAATCATAGATGTATCTGTGCCGGCGGCAGCGCCGCCTACCAGTTCCTCATCTTCCGTCTCTAACTCAGCAGGATCTAAATCGACAAAGTCTTGGCCCATCATCATTTCATAATGAGGCATATGTCCCATAGACTTGAAGACCTTGAAAAATATCTTCATATAGCTGTGCGCCATCCCATCACTAATTGCCACATACAGATCATCTGGTGAATAGTGAGATCCGTCGTTAACCCAGCTAATTAATGATTGGCACTGAACCTTTTCCTGCCCTTCAAATTTATCAATGATGACGTGCGTATCTATGTTTCCTAGAATTTTGAAGTAGTTCTCCAGAATTCTACGCATAGTGTTTTGAATGGTAAGCGCCGGTAACGGTTTTTTCGTCAATTCTGCCCAAAGTAGCTGATAGGACGTTTTAATAGGATTGCTCTCGAAACCTTCGATCTTCGAGAACTGATCGGGCTTGCGCACTATCCAAAATGTCTCATCCTTAATAGATACATCTCCAGCCCTCTGGGGATTAAAGGTGATTTCCTTATGGAAGTGCACGTTATGGGTCAGGACAAAAATCTGCTTTAAGTGATTCCCTTTCTGGCGAACTTCTTGGAAAAGCTTTTTGATCAAGCTACTCACGATGAACAGAACATCGCTATCCAGACTTGAAACCGGGTCGTCAATGACGACTATTCGATCAGAGCTTATGCCTGAGGTCGTGATGCTTCCCCTGAGCAAATGATAGAAATATAGGAAAGTAACGAAGGTCTTTTCGCCTTCGCTGAGTGTTGCTTTAGCATCAGTTCCATCGCTTCTGATCAGGCGATATGAATTATCGGCGCATGCAGGGTCTAGGGAGAAACTTCGAAATCCAAAGCTTTTAAGGATGTTGTTTATCGCAATGACAGTAGGCCTCACGCTTGTCAGTGAATTTTCAATTTTTGAAATTTCTGCGTCAGTCGTGGATATATCTATCTCAGCCCTATCCATGCTTGCAGTGATGCCATCAATTGCTTTGCTGATACGATCAATATCTTTGGCGTAATCAGCAAGAGTATCTTTAAGCTCAACATCAAGAAGATACCGCCATACTGCACCTGTTAACTTATCCTGTTCAGCTGAGAACTCCGAAACAAGGCGGTTATGTTCAGAGACCTTGAGGTTGGCTGAGTTGATTAGCTCAGAAATTCTAAGCGGAATTTCTGCAAGGCCTTCCAGTGCCACGTCAATGCTCGGGCTAGCCACTTTGTGGTCAATGCGTTGCTTGTTCACCAAAATGATTGCATTCAGGGCCTGCAATTCACGATCAAGCTTCTCTTTGTCTAAGTGAGAACAATCCGTAGCCAAGACTGCTTGAGCTTGGGCTAACAGGCTATCTGCTACCGAGCTATAAGTAGTTCGAAACTGCGATAGGGCTCTAGTATCGGCCTCGAATGTTTCATCAAAATAGTCTTCAAGGCTTTTTTCGAATTCCTGCGGTAGTTTCTGCTGACAGAAAGGACAGTCATCGTCGGCATAGCTCAAGTACTTCATACCTTGCCTAATCCAATCGCTGTTCCCCAAGCGCTGGATCATCGCAGATACATTCACATCCTCTTTTCCAACCACTTTCTTTCTCAGAATAGGGTTTTGCTCAAGCGCAACCAAGCGGGACATGTCAAGGTTGGGTACGGCATTCATGGGTGATGGTGCGTCACCATAAATTACGTTCGCACGGCTACGCAGATCTTCAATATCAACTAGTTGAGAGGTATTACTTTTGCTTTCATGTAAGACCCTATTTTTGAAGGCCTCCCGATTATTCCTCAGGCCTTTAAACGCCCCCTGGAACTCGTCATCGTGCTTCTGCTTTTGTTCCCAACACCGTGCTACTAGCTTTGCTTCTAGGGCTTTTTTTTCGGCGATCTTACCGCTCTTACCGTCTGGGCCATTCAGATTTTCTTGCGCTCTAATTTTGAGCAGCACGCGGCAGTCTCTTTCCTTCTTGAGGTCCTCCAGGCGATCAAGTTGCGCCTGCTCGGCCTGTCCTAGGGTGAACACACCTTTGAACTGCTTCGAATCAGTAAAATTCGCAGCAATAAAGTCGTTATTGTAGACCATTGCCGGAACCTGATTGCCCTTCGCCCACGAGACCTTGGAGGCAGTCGATAGCGCTGGGTTGCTTATCAGTCGGCTAATCGTTGTCTTGCCTGCTCCGTTTGCACCGTAGAAGTAATTCACGGCCTTCAGGTTTTGGATCGTTTCGGGGGTTACAGGGCTGTAGGTCGCTATGCCGGAAAGGGTGATCGATTCAATCATGTCTCGCATCCGTGGAGAAAGAAAGTTAGAGAGCAAGCCAGGGGGGCGGTCCTGGATATGACGCACGCCATCCTAGATTTCAGCGTAGGAAGCAGGCGATGGCCTTTGGCCGCCTCAGTACAGAGTAATACACCAGCTTGTGAGGCCTATAGGAATTGATAACTACCGTCGGCGACCCCCGGCTGTCATAATCTACTCTTTCTTTTACGTCACTCAGGGGAGTGGTCAAGCGCGTCCTACGAGCCTCGATTACTGCTAGCCATGGTGCATCTATTCAAGATGCACATTTTCTATTACTGTCCGCTTCTGGCCGATAGCCGCCCTTCACGAATGGCTGCTATGAGTCGCATTCGGCCAGAAGTTGCCAGCCTCCCTTTTAATCACCCGGTTTGTGTTTATGAGGTTTAAGCGATTTCGTATTTCCAAGAGTGCTTTTGTTATCGCGTTGACGCCTATCTGGCTTTCCGGTTGATTTAGCAGTTCTTTTCGGCCCTGGTTTAATTCCCATGACTTTCTCCACTGACAATATGGTTCGTATTGCAAGAATCCGGCTACTCCCAGACCTTGGAGCCCGATGCCCATCTCTCCATGTCCGCTATGGATCGAAAGCGGCCCTAGCCGATGCAGCTCATCAGCCATTGCATCGTGCGGATGAGCCATCCCATGCTCATTGCTGAATGTTAGGAATGTAAATTAATGTTCTCTGAAGTTCTAGTCACTTCGACCATTGCATCGTTCCCAAGCTGTGCATGGTCTAGAGCCAGGGCAGGGCAGCGCTGCTTCGATTACTT
The DNA here is from genome assembly GCF_937921195.1 of uncultured Salinicola sp. Taxonomy (NCBI): domain Bacteria; kingdom Pseudomonadati; phylum Pseudomonadota; class Gammaproteobacteria; order Oceanospirillales; family Halomonadaceae; genus Salinicola; species uncultured Salinicola sp. Next base: position 15,341 of record NZ_CALFQK010000034.1, on the reverse strand, counting down.
GCTCTTGCAGCCTTGGATCCGTCCCGCCGAACGCCACTCATACCCTGTAATGCCGTCTCCGGTCGCCAGTACAGCGGCATCAATGTGCCACTGCTGTGGGGCGAGGCCGAGGGTCGAGGATTTTCCCAGGACCGTTGGCTCACCTTTCGTCAGGCGAAAGAAGCCGGGGGGACGGTACGCAAGGGTGCGAAGAGCACGCTCGCGTGCTTCTACAAGCCCATGAAGCGCGAGATCGTCGATGACGCCGGCGAGCGGGTGCTCGACGACGAGGGCAACCCCAAGGAGAAGCACTTCGCGATTCTGAGGGGCTTCAATCTCTTCAACGTGGATCAGTGTGACGGGCTGCCCGATGAGGTCACGAATCCGCCGGCGACGTTGGTCGAGGGATTCGACAGCGTAAGCGCGCTGGACGACTTCATCGACGGCTGTGGCATCAAGGTCACGCACTCGCTGGATCGCGAGATCGCGGCGTATTACCCCCGGCAGGACAGGGTGTTGATGCCTGCGAAGGAGCGTTTTCACGATGCTGACGGCTACTACAGCGTGGCACTGCATGAACTCACCCATGCCACCGGGCACGAATCACGCCTGGCTCGCATCGGGATCACCGACCCCGAGCCGTTCGGTTCCGACCGCTACGCGCTCGAGGAGCTGGTCGCGCAGCTGGGCTCAGCCTATCTGTGCGGACACTTCGGTATTCGCAACGAGGCCTTCGACGCCGCCTACATAGCCAACTGGATCAGCGTGCTGCAGGCGGACAAGAAAGCCATTTTTCGCGCCACGGGCGCGGCACGTCTGGCAGCGGAATTCCTCAAGCAGACGCACGAGGAAAACCGCACGCCGGCATCGACCGATCAACCGCTGAAGGAGAGCGCCGAGGTTAAGCCGAAGCGCCGACCGCAGGCGGATGATCAGGACATCGAGCTTTTCGGGCATCAATGGCTACTGGGCGACAGCGTCAAGCTGGATTCCATGGTCGATCGGGGTACTTTCCGTGCCCAGGTCACTCGCCTGAAGCAGATGGGTTATCAATTCGATGCCGCGACACAGACATGGACCTATTCGGCTGCCGCAGCGGCCTGATCTTCTACCCAGGAGTACGACATGACTTCCAATGCTAAACCCATCGGCTATCTGGCTCACTGTCACGGCTACCTGGCTCATCGTGAGCTTGGTGTGCTGTTAGAGCTCTGCACGTTGAAAAGTGAAGCAGGCTAAGACATAGGCACCATTCACGAGGAGCATGGCCCTGTCTTGAGAGAGTCTGAGGGATATTTCTCATCGCCGAGCCAAGCGGATAACGCGCTGGCCACCGGCAGTTGGATTCAGCGTCTGACATCCAGCACCTGAACCCAAGCCATTCCGGCGGGGCGATACCGGTTCCACAGGACGGGATCGCTCTCCAGAATCATGAAGGAGCCTCATATGGCCACGAATGAGCAACCTATGGAGCCGGCGTTCTTGGCACTAACCGAGACCCAGCTCCACACGATCGAGGATCTGCTCTCAAACGACGAAAACTCGTCGGATGAGGAACTGGTCACGTTCTTCATCTCGGAGGGCATACCCGAGGGCTCGGCGCGGCAGGCACTGACCTATCGCGATCGATACCTCACCACGATCTACCTCAACGGGCACGCCCCGATTCGTTTCGAGCGTGACGCCCGGCATTACGAACCGCGCTTGCGTCGCTTCGTGCCTGCCTGATTCAACACTCAACCCCGGGGGCGATGACTGCCCTCGGGGCAGCTCGTCACCATCCTTGTCGATGGAGGCAGCATGCCACCTGCAACCCCGCTTTGGCGTCTCGAAGAGGCGCCAGAGCTTTTGTTGGACAACTATGTTGCTGATGGCGACAGGATCTGGCAATCGGACAGCATGAAGTCCGGTCAGATGCGCGTCTAAGAGGTTTTGAATCGTTGCGCCATGGGCCAGCGCCCCTCGTTGAGAACTTGTTTCACGCATTGCTTCAACGCGTTCTCTACTCCGGCAACGGCGCGGGAGACCTGGCGATTGGTGGAGTGCGCCAGGACGATGCGCCGTTTCAGGCCGGGGGCTTCGATGGGCGCCGCCGTCAGCCTGCCTTCGCGCAGGTCTTCCGCCACCGCGATGCCCGGCAGGATCGAGACGCCGTGACCCTCCAGCACCAGTCGCTTCTGAATGCTCATGGCATCGGTTTCCACCGCGACTCTGGCCTGCAGACCACGGGGGATTAGCGCCAGATCGAGTAGCTGGCGCAGGCCGTGGCGTGGCGTGGGCAGGATCAAGGGATGGCTGACCAACGTTTCCAGCGAGATCGGGTGCGTTGCCTGCAGCGCGTGATGCGGGAGTCCGATCGCCCAGAGCGCCTCTTCGAGCAGGGGTTCGGTGTCGATCGCCGGGGCTTGGCGCGGCGCGTAACTCAGGGCGATATCGATCTCGCCTGACTCCAGCCATTGGTGCAGGTGGCCGGCGTAGCCCATCGATATGCGCGGCTGGATATCGGGATGCGCCTGCTGCAAGCGGCGTATCAGCGGGCTCGCGATCAGGTCGCACACGCTGGGCAGCAGGCCGATGGTGACCACACCGCTGAGACGGCCATCGTCGGGTCGAATCTCGTCGCGGGCACGCTCCAGCTCCTGAAGCGCGCGGCGCGCGTAATCGAGCAGCGTATGTCCCGACGCCGTCAGCCGCATGCCCTGGCGTTCGCGGTGGAACAGCGGCGTGCCCAGTTCCTCTTCCAGCAGCTTCAGATGGCGCGAGACCGCCGGCTGCACCAGATGCAGCAGCGTGGCGGCATGAGTGACGTTGCCGGCCTCGGCCACGGCAAGAAAGGTGCGCAGATGTTTGAACTCCAACGTTCGGCCTCCTGGATCGCGTTGCCTTTTCCCCTCACAGCCTATGCCCCTCATAGACCATTCCCTGGCCTGATCCTGTCATCACGAAAATGTATTTCACTGGCGATCACATTACAAAATATTTTGTCACGACCCTGGGACGCCGCGTGTTGCTGATCTCGTCGAGGCCGTTCCCGGTACCCATCCCTTCCGATCGTAGGTTCCTTCCTGACCATCGATTCGCTTTCAACAGAGGTGCAGACGTGAGTTGGCAATCTTCCATCTTCGAGTCGCTCAAGGCGGCTGACGTGCGGCAGGTGGCCTACGTGCCCGATGCCGGTCACTCCGAGACGATCCGTGCGGCGCAGGCTGATCCGGAGGTTCATGACACCGTGCTGACCACGGAAGAAGAGGGCGTGGCGCTGGTCAGCGGCGCCTGGTTGGGCGGCCAGCGTGCCGCGTTGCTGATGCAGAGCAGCGGCGTGGGCAATTGCGTCAACATGTTTTCGTTGCTCGAGAGTGGCCGCTTCCCGTTCCTGACACTGGTGACGATGCGAGGCGAGTACGCCGAGTTCAATCCGTGGCAGGAGCCGATGGGCCGTGCCACCCAGCAGGCGCTCGAGCTGATGGGCATTCACGTGCTGCGCGTATCGCATCCCGACGAGATGGGAGAAGTGGTCAGCGCGGCGGCCTTCGCCGCCTTCGAAGCCGGCGACCGGGTCGCGGTATTGATTTCGCAAAGCCTCATCGGCCGCAAACAGTGGGTGAAGCCATGATGACCGAACAGACTCGTGAAGGACTCGACCGTCGCCGTTTCATCAAGGACCTGGTCGAATCGATCCCGGATGCCCTGATCGTCACCGGCCTGGGGTCTCCTTCCTATGACGTATTTGCCGCCGGCGATCGGCCGGGTAACTTTTACCTGTGGGGCGCCATGGGCGGCTCGGTCAGCATGGGGCTGGGGCTCGCCCTGGCGCGGCCGGACAAGCCGGTGGTCGTGGTCACCGGGGATGGCGAGATGCTGATGGGCATCGGCAGCCTCGGCACCGTGGGCGTGAAACTCCCGCCCAACCTGAGCATCGTGGTGCTCGACAATGGCCACTACGGCGAGACTGGCATGCAGCGCAGTCACGCCAGTCTCGGCACCGACCTGGTCGCGGTGGCCAAGGGCTTCGGGATCGCCGAGTCCTTCACTGTCGAAGATCACGCCGGCTCGAGTGAGATCGCCGATCGCATCAACGCGCGCGAAGGTACCTGCTTCGCCCAGGTGTTCATCAGTGCCAAGGAGTCGCCGCGGGCACTGCCTGCACGTGATGGCGTCTATATCAAGAATCGCTTCCGCGACGCGCTGGGCTTGTCACCCATTTGAAGCGCGGCCCGGCGCGGCTGACACAGGAGAGGATCATGCAGCGCTATCAGCTCTATATCGATGGCCAGGATGTCGATCCGCAGGATGGCGTCTGGTTCGAATCGCACAACCCCTACACCGGCGAGCCCTGGGCGGAAATCCCCCGCGGCGGACAGGCCGATGTCGACCGCGCCGTGCGTGCGGCCGACCGCGCCATGCGCGAAGGGCCGTGGGCGGAAATGACCGCGAGCGAGCGCGGACGCCTGATTCACCGCCTGGGCGATTTGATCGCCCGCGAGGCCGATCGGCTCGCCGAGCTCGAGGTGCGCGACAACGGCAAGCTGATCGCCGAAATGGCCGGGCAGGTCAAGTATCTGCCGCAGTACTACTACTATTTCGGCGGACTGGCGGACAAGATCGAGGGCGCCGTACTGCCGCTCGACAAGAAGGGTTACCTGGCTTACACCCGCTACGAGCCGGTCGGCGTGGTGGCCGCGATCACGCCGTGGAATTCGCCGCTGCTGCTGATGACGTGGAAGGTCGCTCCGGCGCTGGCGGCGGGTTGCAGTGTGGTGGTCAAGCCTTCCGAGTTCACCTCGGCCTCGACGCTCGTGTTCGCCAGACTGTTCGAGGAGGCCGGCTTCCCGCCTGGTGTCTTCAACGTGGTGACCGGCTACGGCGCGGAAGTCGGCTCGCCGTTGGTCGAGCATCCGCTGGTCAAGAAAGTGAGCTTCACCGGCTCCGACGTGACCGGCAAGCGCATCAACGAGCAGGCCGCCGGCCAGCTCAAGCACACCGCCATGGAGCTGGGCGGCAAGTCCGCCAACGTGGTCTTCGCGGATGCCGATCTCGAGCAGGCCGTGTTCGGCGCGATCTCGGGCATCTTCGCGGCTAGTGGCCAGACCTGCATCGCCGGGTCGCGGCTGCTGCTCCATGAGGATATCTACGACGCCTTCGTCGAGAAGCTGATCGATGTCGCCAGCCAGGCTCGCATGGGCGACCCGATGGACCCGGAAACCCAGGTGGGGCCGGTGACCACGCCGGCGCAGTATCAGAAGATTCTCGACTATATCGAGATCGCCGGTGGTGAAGGCGCAAAACTGCTGATGGGCGGTGGCAAGCCGACCCGCGAGGATATCGCCGATGGCTGGTTCCTGGAGCCGACCATCTTCGGTGACGTTCGCGGCGACATGCGTATCGCCCAGGAAGAAGTTTTCGGCCCTGTGCTCTCGATCATCCGCTTTGCCGACGAGGCCGAGGCGGTGCGGATCGCCAACGACGTGCGCTTCGGCCTGGCGGCAGCGGTCTGGACCCGTGACATGGCGCGAGCCATCCGCATGACCGAGAAGCTCGAAGCCGGCACGGTGTGGGTGAACACTTACCGCGCGGTGAGCTTCATGGCGCCCTTCGGCGGCGTCAAGGACTCCGGGCTCGGCCGCGAGAACGGTCAGGACGCCATCTACGAGTTTCTGCAGACCAAGAGCGTGTGGATCAACGCCGGTGTGACGAGCGGTAACCCCTTCGTACTGCGTTAAGGTCGGAAAGACCCGAGCCCGCGCAAGGTCTAACCTGCGCGGGCTTTTTCGTTTGATCAACGTGTGTTTTTCATTGATCCAGCAAACTGACTGCTCACACGGCTACATATGTTCTGCTGGCGTGGCATGACTGCTGTTTTCGATCGGAAGCGGTCGAGCATCCGCGATCGCGGGCGGTGATCAGCTTTGCCAAGTCGATTTTCGACGAAGCATCGGCGATGCCTAAGGAGGGCGAGCTGGTCGAGCTATGCCGGCCGGAGAAGGCCCAGGGCCGCAAGGTGCTGGTCTACTCAACCTACACTGGCAAGCGGGATGCGACGAGGCGCCTGAAGCGCGTGCTCGAGAAAGAGGGACTCAAAGTGGCCGTACTGCTCTCGAGAGTCGACACCAGTCGGCGGGAGGACTGGATCGCTGATCAGGTCGAGAAGGGGACCGATGTGCTGATCACCAACCCGGAGCTGATCAAGACTGGCCTGGATCTTCTCGACTTCCCGACGATCGCGTTCATGTAGACCGGTTGGAGTCTACACGCTGCAGCAGGCGGCGCGACGTTCATGGCGTATTGTTCAGCACCTTGCGGTGCGTGTGCTGTTCTTCGGCTACGCCGAGACGCCACAGATTGCCTGCCTGCGACTGATGGCCAGCAAGATCGCAGTGGCGCAGAGCACGTCCGGGGGACATCCCCGTGTCCGGGCTCGATGCGCTCAACAGCGATGGCGAGTCGGTGGAAATGGAACTGGCCCGTCAGTTGGTCGCGTGACGATCAGGTTTACCCCAACCCCTCTTCGGAGGGGTTTTTTATGTGTGCGCCGGGCATGGCGCTGTCCCGACCCGCCGTAGTGGCCGCACGGACGACTTGGAGGTGCAAGTCCTCTGTGGGCCCGGCAAGGGGAATCACTAGCTGAACCGCAAAGGTGTCCATCGCGAGGTAGAATCTGAAGAGAGGACTAGTGCGGTGACGCCCTCTCCTACTCGATCTGCAAGTTTTGCCAGAAAGTACTCTCAGCTCTGCCTTGTTGCCTCTTCCTGTCGTTCACACCTTGCCGTTTCAGCCGACCGTAACTTCCGCATGACCCGATGCCGCTGGCTGCGTGACGGCCGACTCTGCCTCGCACCTTGGCTATTGTTAACCTACTTTATCCAGGGAGCTAGATGAGGACGCTTATTCAGTTTGCGTTCAGGTGAGCCGCCTACCCTTTTACAAAGGGCTGGTTATCAGTGTTATCAGTGAAGGGACTGGAACCCGCGGTCATTGGCTCTGGCCCAGGTTCGTTTGAATCAGCGACGCGAGGGATACGCATGGAGCTGTTCGCTCTTCTCATCATTCTGGTCGTGGTACTGGGCGCCGGGCTGCTGGTGCAGTGGCTGCCCATGCGTCACCAGCCTCGGCCCGGCTGGTCTCAACGCGTGCCATTTCTGGGCGGGGGGACGCCCGACAGCCACGCCTGGAGCCGCTACCACGTTCGCTATTACCCCATGACGCTGCTATTGATCGCCTTCGAGATGGAGATGATGTTCATGTACCCGTGGGCGGTCGTGTTCGTCGAGACGGGCATGAAGGCCATGATGGAGATGGGCATGTTTCTCGCCATCCTGTCGGTGGGCATCGTCTATGCCTGGCGTGAGGGGGTGTTCAAGTGGCAGTGAACTGGCTGCACAAACTCGCCTCGCGTGGCAGCGTTCCTGTGTTTCCCGTGCTGGGCAAGCAGGGTGATGGCGCGCTGCGGCATCTCGCGCTTTCTCCGCAAATCGAACTGGTCGACTCGCCGCGCCACGCCAGTGTGTTGCTGGTGGCGGGGGAGATTCCGGCCGACCGCTTCGAGCCCCTGCGTCGGGTGCATGACCAATTGCCATACCCCTTCACGACGCTGTGGTTTCGCAGCGAACCCTGGCCTCATCTGGAACGCGTGGCCCGTATCGACGATCTCGACGACCTGCCCGGCGCACTGGTCACGGCGCATCGCGAATTGATGGAAGGCTGCCGCGGCAGTACCCATCGTCTCCTGCCGGACGAGCCGCCCAACCCTTGGGAAGGCGAGGGCGATTTCGGCCAGGGCGGTGAAGGCATGATGGGCGGGGTGCCCTACGGGCGGCCCATGGCCATGAACATGGCAGATGACATCCGCGACGGATTGACGCTGGATTCACTGACTTTCCGGCTGGGGCCGTTCTTTTTCGCGTTTCCGCCCGGCATGGCGGCGGAGATCACCCTGCAGGGGGATCTCGTGCAGACATGGCAAACGCAGTTGACGCCGTACCCACAACCTCTCGACGAGGTGTTTTTCGACGCTCGCGAGCGCCCCGTCCCCATTGCGGAGGTCGAGCTTGCCCGGGCCCGCCATCACCTGCAGCGGCTGTTTCATGCGTTTCACCTGGCGGGCCTGGAGAACGTGAGCCTGAGGGCCTTGCGCCTGGCGCGTGGATTGTCGACGTCGAGCACCCTCGACGGATTACGGCGCGCACTATCACGTAGCGGCTTCTTTCGCCTGACGGCGGGCGGCGGCGCGCTCGGCCCCGAGCAGGCGCGCATGATCGGTGGGCCCGCCGCTCGAGCTGCCGGAATGGATGATGATCTGCGCGCGGAGGATGCCGGCTATCGACGACTGGGGTTCTCTCCCGTCTGTCAGATCGCGGGCGATACCCATGCTCGCTGGCGACAGCTTCTGGACGAAATCGACCAATCCCTTCATCTGGCCCGTCTGGCCGAACGCGACAGGGTACAAACGGAGCGGACAGGCAGTATCGAGACACCGCGTGGCCCCTGGTCGGCGCGGCGGCCGGCAGATGCGAGTGCGCTCTTCGACGAGCTGTTACCCGGGCTGGAGTGGGGCGATGCCCTGGCGGCGGTCGCCAGTCTGGATGTCGCGGGGTTGACCGATCAACCTGTCGGCACACGGCCATCCGGAGAGTCCCGGGCGGTACGGGGAGGCACCGGGAACGATGTTTAGCGAGCTGTTTCTGCCGGTTCTCATGGTGATCTTCATGCTGGTTGTCGGCGGTTATGCCGTTGCCGTGCTCGATCGCCTGGTTGCCAGCGCGCTTGGCACTCCCCAGGCCGGAGGTATCTGGCTGGCGCCGATGGCGCGCGGCGCCTGGTTGCTGACCCAGCATGCCAATGCCACCGAAGCGCCGGATTGGCGGGCCTGGCGGCTGGCACCGGCCCTGTATCTGGCGTTGGCGGCGGGCGGGCTGGCGGTGGTGCCATGGTCGGCATCGCTGGTCGCCACGGATCTGGTCACCAGCGTGGTGCTGTGGGGCAGCGTGGAAGCGCTGGCGACCGTCGTCATCTTCTTGCATGGCTGGTCGGCGAATTCGTTACTGGCCTTGATCGGAGGGTACCGGTACGTGGCGCTGGGGCTCTCCTACATCCTGATCAGCATGTTCGTGCTGATCGGCGTGGCATTGCCGGCCGAATCGCTGCAGTTCACCCAGGTGGTGGCTTCGCAGGAAGGCCTGTGGAATGTCATCCGCCAGCCACTGGGACTGCCGCTGTTTCTCATCGTCGGCCTGGGCATGACCTTCTGGGGGCCGCTTAATCTGGCCGATTCGACGGATCTGGCCGGCGGCACGGCCTCGGAGATCTCGGGGCCGCCAAGGCTGGTCTGGGACATGGCCCGGGCGGCCATGCTGGTCGCGTTCAGCGGCGTGGCAGCGACTGCCTTCCTGGGGGGCTGGCTGGGGCCCTGGCTGCCCGGCCCGTTATGGATGTCCCTCAAGATGTTGGCGGTACTGATCGTGCTGCTGTTGCTCGGGCGGTTACTGCCGCGACTGGCGCCGGAGCGCTGCGTCACCTTGATGTGGGTCGTGTTGCTGCCGCTGTCGTTCATCGATCTGGTGTGGGCCGGGATAGGAGCGCTGTTGTGATGGAGAGCATGAATGACGGCACCGGTGTCGATATCGCGTTTCTGCTGCTGGCCACGCTGGCGGTGGTTACCGGGTGGCGCGTGTTTCGCACCGACTCGATGGTACGGGCCTCCTTTTTCCTGCTGGTGTCGTTCATCGCCGTGGGCGTGATCATGATCCTGTTGGCGGCGGAATACCTGGGCGTTGCCATGTTCTTCATGATGGCCGTGGAAATGACGGTCATGGCGCTGTTCATGGTCATATTCATGATGAACCCGGCCGGCCTGAATCCCATGAACATGGTCCATCAGGAACGTATCGCCATCGGGGCCGGCGTCGCCGGTTTTCTGATACTGGGCGCTATGGCCCTGTTGGCGACCTTTCCCGACCAGCCGGTGCCGGCAGGCCTCGAGCCTGTCAGATCACTGGGCAACGAGATGCTCGGTGATTCGATGCTGATTTTCGAATCGGCGGGTCTCGTGCTGCTGACCACCATGATCGGCGTGGTGGTGCTGTCGAGCCATCGCGGACGCTATGGCGCAGCGGCGGAGGGCTCGATGCCGCCGGGGCTGGAACCGGACGGCGACCCGGCAGGCAAGCCCGAGGAGGACGAAGAGGGCGAGGGCGGGCATCACCATCATCACCATCACCACTGAGCGGGACAGACAGGCAGGGAGGCTTGCATGACACTCACCACACTTTTGCTATTGGCAGCGGCACTGATCGGTATCGGGATCTATGGTGCGCTTTCCCAGCAGTCGTTTGTGATGCTGATGATGGGACTGGAGCTGATCCTCAACGGGGTCATGCTGGCGGCGGTGGCGTTCTGGGCCTTCAGCGGGGCCGGGGCGCCGGAAGGGCAATTGCTGACGATTATCGTCATGGCCGTGATGGCCATCGAGATGGCGATGGGGTTCGCCCTGGTGGTCGCGGTCTTCCGCGGTAAACAGGCCGACATGACCGAATCGCTGACCGGGCTGAAGCACTGATGCTGTGGTCCGTTCCCCTCTTGCCGCTGCTGGCCGCCCTCGTTATCCATGGGTTCGGCAAGCGTTGGCCGAGCGACGACAGGGGCCGTGCCGCGCTGGCGGTGGCGGGGGTGGCGATCACGGTCGCTACCTTGCTGCTCGCGAGCGTCGCGGTCACGGTGGACTGGAGCGGCACCTATCGCTGGAGTTCCCGAGTCGTTCTGTCGCTCGGGATGACGCCCGCGAGCGCCGTGTTCGCCATCGTCGTGCCACTGATCGCCGCGCCGATCATCGCCTACAGTGCCTACCATGAAACATCGTCTGGTGACGGGGGAACAGCGCGCCCGCCCGTCGGACTGGTGGCGCTGCTGGCGGCGTTCGTCGGGGCGATGGAACTGCTCGTCCTGGCCGAGGATTTCGTCACTCTGCTGATCGCCTGGGAGCTGGTCGGGGCATGTTCATGGGCGCTGATCGCCCATGAATGGCAGAAGTCCGGCAACCTGCGGGATGCCGCCTGGGCGTTCCTGGTGACTCGCTTCGGGGATCTGGGGTTGTATATCGCCGCGGCGGCGGTGTTTGCCGGCACGGGGTCGTTTGCCTTTGACGCGCTGGCCCGGCTCGATGGATGGCTGCTGGACGTGTTCGTTGCCGGCGTCGTGCTGGCCGCCGCCGCGAAATCCGCCCAGGTGCCGTTCTCTCCCTGGCTGTTTGCCGCCATGTCCGGGCCGACACCGGTGTCGGCATTGCTCCATGCGGCGACCATGGTCGCGGCCGGGATCTACCTGGTGGTCCGGCTGCATGCGGAACTCTCCGCCGTCGCCTGGTTTGCGCCGGTCGCCATCACGCTGGGGCTGACCACTGCCCTGGCAGGGGGACTGGTGGCCTGTCTTCAGGGCCATGCCAAGAAGCTGCTGGCCGCCTCGACATCGGCCCAGTATGGCCTGATGTGGCTGGCGGCAGGGGTGGGCTTTCCCGGTGTCGCTCTGGTGCACTTCGTCACGCATGCGTTCACGAAAGCGGCCCTGTTTCTGGCCGCCGGTATCGCCGAACGCCATGTCGACAGCTATTCACTGACTGCGATGCGCCTGGGTCGCCTGCTTCCGGGCGTCGCGGCAGCCACCATGGTGGCCAGCCTGGCGCTGGCGGGCGTCGTTCCGCTGAGTGCGGCGTGGAGCAAGGAGAAGATCGTCACGGCCGCCGGCCATCAAGCGTCCTGGCTGGCCGTGATCGCCGCCGTGGCGGGAGGCCTCAGCGCGTTGTATGCCACACGCTTTCAACTGCTGGCGTTCGGGCGGGGGCGGCATGACCACACGAGCGCGGCGGCCTCCCGGTCCGGGCACTCCCGGGCGGAGGGCATCTCGCTCTACCTGCTGGCGGCAGGCACGCTGGCGCTGTCGCTCCTCTGGTGGCCCGGTGTTGGAAATGGCCTCGCTGATTTGCTGTCCGTGCACTTTCCCAAGACCAGGCTATGGGAACTCATCCTGTCGCTACTGCTGGTGGCGCTGGGCGTGGGCCTCGGCACCTGGGCGGTGCGTCGTGAGGTGTCGCGCCAGCAGAACGACAAGCGTGCCGCTATGGCGGACTGGCTGGGTCTGCCGACGTTGACGGCGCGTGGCGCGGATGCCGTGATGATGTTCAGCCATGGCCTGGCACGCTTCGACGATCGCGCCGTGGATGCCGGGATCCGGGGCAGTGCCCGCTTCGGTGCGTGGCTGGCCAGGCTGGGAGAGCGGCGTGGCGAAGGCGCGTTCGATGGCGCCACGAACCAGCTCGCGAAGGGTGTCGATTGGGCGGGGCAAGTGGCACGTCGGGTGCACACTGGGCAGATGCATCACTACTACACCGGTATCGTGGCAGGACTCGCCGCGATCCTGATCATCCTGAGCATAGGAGCGCTCCTTTGATTTTGACTGCAGCCTTGGGGCTTCCCATGCTGGGGGCTCTCGCACTCGCCGTTTCAAGCCGTTGGACCGAGGCCACGGCTCGCCGGTTTGCCATCGCGGTCTCGGTGTTGCCGGTGCTGTTGCTGGCCTGGGCGTGGCGACAGTTCGATCCGCAAGGTGCGCTATTCCAGTTCGTCGAGGAGGTGCCCTGGGTACCCAGTCTGGGCATGGGCTATAGGTTGGGCGTGGATGGCATTGCCCTGGCTGTCGCGACGATGAGTGCGCTGGTCTTCTCGGCGAGTATCGCCTACCCCGTGGACACGAAGCATCAGCCTCGCCAGTACTACGCCTGGATGCTCTTCCTGCAGTCCGTGTCACTGGGTGTCTTCCTGGCGCTGGACCTGCTGCTCTTCTATGTCTTTTTCGACCTGAGCCTGGTGGGGATGTTCTTCCTGATCGGCCGTTGGGGGCATGGCCAGGCGCAGTTCGCCGCGTTCAAGTTTTTTCTATACACCTTCTGCGGCTCGCTGTTGCTGCTGTTAGCGATCATCGGACTCTATCTGTCGGTCGAACCGCATACCTTCGACATGCGCGTGCTCATCGAGCAGCAACCGCTGGCGGGCGCGGGCATGACGGCCGGCCTGGTGTTCCTCGCCCTCATGCTCGGCTTTGCCATCAAGACACCGGTGGTGCCCGTGCATACCTGGCTGCCCCAGGCGCATGTCGATGCCCCGGGGCCGGTCTCGGCGATTCTCGCCGGGGTGCTGCTCAAGATGGGTACTTACGGAATCATCCGCATTCCGTTCGCCATGATGGCGGAGACGTTCTCACGCTATGCCCTGGTCATTGCGCTGTTCGCGGTCGCGTCGATTCTCTACGGGGCTTTCGTGGCGCTTGGTCAGAGCAACCTGAAACGACGTATCGCCTACACGTCGATCAATCACATGGGCTACACGGTGCTGGGTATCGCCGCCGCCGGTGCCCTGATCCAGGACACCGGATATGCCCGCGAGCTGGCCCTGGTAGGGGCCACGGTAGAAATGGTGGCGCACGGCCTGATTACCGGAGCGCTGTTCCTCATCTGTGGCTCGTTCTGGCAGCGTACCGAGGAGTATGATCTGGACAGCTACGGTGGTCTGCTTCGTCAGGCCCCGTGGCTGACCGCCTTCGCCGTGCTCGCGTCCTTTGCCAGCCTGGGCCTGCCCGGCTTGGCCGGTTTCGTGGCGGAGTTCCATATCTTTGCCGGCACCTTCGGCGTCTACCCGTGGCTCGCCGTCATCGGTGTGCTGGGCATCCTGGTGACGGCGGCGCTGTTTCTGCAGATGCTGCAGAAGGTGTTCTTCGGGGCGATGCCGGAGCGCTGGGCGCAGTTCGAGGATCTGCGTCCCATCGAGTGGGGCGTGCTCGCGGTGCTGTCGGCAGGCTTCGTGATCATCGGCGTGGCGCCGGCGTTTCTGCTGACCCTGGTCGAGGCATCGGCGACGCTGCTGGTGGGAGGCCGCTGATGCCTATCGGTGACGTACTGCCGGAAATCAGCCTGACGCTGGGTGCCGTGGCGGTCGTCCTGTTCGCCAGCTTCGTCCGTCAGCGGCAGCATCACTGGGCAGCTGTGCTTGCCCTGCTCGCCATCGGCCTCGGTGCGGGGCTGACCGTCGCGCAATGGGGCGGGGCGCCGCGACTGACGTTTTCCGGTGTCTGGGCGCTGGATGGCGTGGCGCTCGCCAGCAAGCTGGTCGTGCTGGGCGCCGGAGCGCTGGTCGTCGCGATGTCGCCTGAATGGATGCGGACCGATCGACGCCATGGCGAGTACTACGCGCTGGTGCTGTTCGCTCTGCTGGGCGTCATCATGATGGCATCGGCCAGCGATACCATGGAGCTGGTGTTGGGCGTACTGCTGTCCTCGGTGGCGAGTTACCCGCTGGCCGCCTATCACCGTGGATGGGCGCCCGCGCTGGAAGCCGGCATGAAGTATTTCCTGATCGGCGCCTTGACCAATGCGTTGCTGACGATCGGGGTGGTGGTGCTGTTCGGCCTGACCGGCAGTACCGGGTATCCGGACATCGCCCAAACGCTTGCCACGGACAGCGACCGCCTGGCGCTGACCATTGCCACGGCCTGCGTCGTGCTGGGCCTGACCTTCAAGCTGGCGGCGTTTCCGGCTCACGCCTGGATGCCGGACGTGGCGCAGGGCTCGCCAGTACCGGCGGCGGCCTTCTTGACTGTCATTCCCAAGGTCGGTGCCGCAGTGGCGCTGGCCCGTTTCGTCTCCCTGCTGCCGCCGGACGTCGCCTGGCGGGCGATCGTGGCATCGATCTCCGTCGCCACCATGACGCTGGGTAACGTGGCCGCGTTGCGACAGACGGACGTGCGCCGCCTGCTGGGCTGGTCATCGGTTTCCCAGTCCGGCTATGCCCTGATGGCCATCGTGGTGCTGGGTGTCAGCGATCAGGCCCTGCCGGCACTGGTGTTCTTCCTGGCGAGCTATGCCACGGCCAACCTGGCTGCCTTCGCCGTGGTCACGCACCTGCGGGGACGTACCGCACTGGACGATTACCGGGGGCTGGCCCGGCACGCACCGATCGCGGCCACGATACTGATCGTGTCGCTGTTGTCCCTGGTGGGGATCCCGCCGCTGGTCGGCTTCTTCGGCAAGCTGATGCTGTTTCGCGTCACCCTCGACGGCGGTTACGCCTGGCTGGCGCTCGTGGCGGCAATCAACACCGTCGTCTCGCTGTTCTATTACCTGCGCATCGTCGCGCCGATGATGTTCGGCAATCATCGGTCCGCCGTGCATGTGCTGTCGGGCCAGTGGGCGCGTGCCACGATGGCCGTGGCGGGCGTGCTGCTGATCGTCGGGGGACTCGGCGCGGAAGCGCTCTCGCTGTTTACAGAATCGATACGCTTTGCCCTGTAGGCCCCGGCGGGCCTGGCCTGCCGGATCCACGTCA
>NZ_CALFQK010000033.1:0-53290 GCF_937921195.1 uncultured Salinicola sp. | reverse complement strand
CGCCAGCGTATCCGGCCCGTTGAGTACCCAGACCCGAGCCTCGGGCACCGTCTCGAGGATCTCGCGCCGCCACTTGTAGACCAGGTGCGGCGGAGACACGATCAATGATCGACGATAGCCTTCGGTCGACATCACGGCGGCGACGGCGATCGCCATCATCGTCTTGCCGGTCCCCATCTCGGCGTTGATCACGCCGGCACGCTCGTTCTGGTCCAGTAGCAGTGCGCAGATGGCGTGAACGACATCTGCCTGTGCCGGGAACGGTTGGCGTGCCAGCGCGTTCATTACCGCCTGTCGCGCGGGATTCCCTCGACCGTCATAGACCGGGGGGTGGGTGTGATTGAGCGTATCCAGAAGCCCAGCGCCGAACTCGTCGATGAAATCGTTGAGCGCGATGAGGTTATCCGATGCTGTGCATGTCATGTTCATGTCCATCTCCGAAAGAAAACGGGCAGAACACGCCCCACGGGCAATGTTCTGCCCGTGGAGGGTTGGCTCGCTCAGTGAGCGAGCATGGTGGTTTATGCCGCTTCGGTATCCGAGTCGGCGGATCCAGGTTGTGCCGGCTCGTCTTGCGCCGGCGTTGAGGTGATCTTGAAAAGCCGCCCCTTGTCGGGAGAGTTTGGCGTCACGTCCCAGGCCATAATGGCTGGGACGAAACGGTCGGTCAGAATTCGACGCTCACTGATGTTGCCGTCAGCGTCTTCACTAAACTCGACCTTCGCCGTCTTCTCCTTGAAGGTGTCGCCCTTCACGACCAATTGACGCCCCGATCGGGCCGTCACAACGCCCGATATGCCTCCTGCTGCCAGTGACAGCGCAAGGTGCCAGCTCGAAAGCTGACGCAACGGACGTCGCTGCGTGCCCCCTCCTGTCCAGAAAGCCAGGTTGAAGCTCGGCCAAAGGCCACCTAAGCGACCTATTTCCTGCTCCAACTGTTCAGGCTCCAGGGAGACCCGGTAGCAGTGTGGCGTGCTGCTCGTTGCCGGCGGCACGTCATAGGGTTCATCACACCAGGTCAACGGCAACGGCGCGGGCTTGAGTTCTCCCGATCCGATCCGCTGCAACAGCTTCCTGGTCTGCTTGGCCTGATCGTTGGCCAGTAGTGCATTACGCTTCGTGCGAACGCCGAAGACGACGACCTGCTGGAAGGTGTCGATCGCTGCCTCGAACGCGGTAACGCGATCGAAGTGTTGGCTGACCCAGCCCGACAGCTCATCATCGAAGACGTATCGGGGCACGATCATCATCAGGATCCCGCCGTACTGCAGAAGGTGAACACAACGCTGGTAGAACAGCTTTTCCAAACGCTGCCTACCTTTGCCCGCATACCCCTTGCTGCCACCGGTCTCGCTGACAAGATCGCCGTAGGGTGGATTGAAGAACATCATCCCGAACGCGCGTTGAGAGATGACGGTATCCATCAGATCCGACTGGATGCCGACATCGACCAAACCCTGCATGTGGCGAGCTCGCTCAAGATCGTATTCGATACCGTAAGCATCGGTTCGATCTCGGCCTAATCGGTGAGTGCTTTCTAGGATCGCGTGGCCTTCGCCGGCACACGGATCCAGGATGCGTACCCGCTGATCGTGCGAGGTGTCCAGTGCATTCAGGACACGATCGATCGTGTCCTCGTCGGTCGGGTAATATCCGTTCTTGGCGAAATTGCGCGCCAGGCGTGGAAACATCAGAGCCATGGTGGCCTCCTGGATTTATTGCGTGGCGAGATCGCCGGAGTGGATGAGCTGACCGATGGCGTCCTGGACGCTGGTCAGTGAGAGATCGATCCAGACGCCAGATAAGCTCCCTGACGCCTGATCGAGCATGCGTATCGCACCGTGCTCGAGGAGCAACTGAACAACCATGGGTTGCCAGTGATCGAGCAGCGGATACGCGGCGAGATCACGCAGGCGTGTCCAGAGCATCGCGCTCTTGTCCTGGCGTGAGTCACGTTCGTTGAAGATGGCGTAGCACTGACGATTCGCCCGATCGGGATCCTGGCAGCGCTGATCGAACAGCCAGAGATTCAACAGGCTGCCGAACCGGGTGCGCTGATAAGTCCTCGTCGTTCGCTTTGCCAGGCGATCGCGATCGATAAACAAGCGTTCGGGGCGATCGCTCACCACCGTCAACCTGTCTAAACCGCCCTCGCCCATAGGCAACGTCAGCTTGGCCATCAGTTCGTGAATGGCGGTATCCCGCCCCCATAGAGAGAGGAATACCGCGCGCTCGCCATCGGCGAGATAGCGATCAATGAAAAGCTCCGGCGCTTCATCCAGCCGCCATAGTTTGGGTGCAGTCATGCTCGCCTCCATCGTGAGTTGCCAAAGATGGGGCGAGCAGCCCCCATGGGCTGTCGCCCCATGGGGTTGGTTGAAAGGTCCGAGTCAGTTCGACTCGAAGCGCCGCGCGTGCGAGTTGTAGCGCCTGGCTTGGCTACCCGCGCGAATCGGCGTCAATCCCGCTTGATAAATCTCCGTCAGGTATTGCCCTCGGAAGTCAATGGCGGCCTCGGCAGCCCCCTCCGGTATACCTTCTCCCACAAAGAATGCGACCAGTTCCTGATCGGTCGCGATCTCATTGTTCGAAAGCAGATCCTCAATAGTTTGAAGCTGTGAATCCGTGAGTTCGACGAACCGTGGATCCATGTGGTGTCGATCGTTCATTCCAATCTCCTTGGAGAATCAATGACGAGCGATCCCTCCCCGGCGGAAAGGAGTCCGCCCGTCGGGGAAGGTGGATTACGCCGCAACGGCTGTGGCGTAATTCCAGGTTTGAGTTGACGCGTCGAACACGTAGCCAAGCTGTTTCAGACGAACCGTCTGGGCTCGGAACGTGCCGCGATCGACCGTGGGATCCAGCTTGACGCTATCGCCCAGCGGCCACTGATGGCCGAATAGTTCGATGTCCTGGTCATCGACGGGAGGACGCTTCGGCGGAGCCTCGGCAGTCTTCCGGTCAACGGTGTCAGGCGCATCGGTCATATCCGGTGCATGCCACTCGGCATAGGCTTGCTTGAGAAACTCAGCCGCGAGCCTTGCCGCACCCGACGCCCGAAAGATGGCTTTCTTATCCTCCTTCAACACCTGAATCCAATTGGCGATGTAGAAGTTGTCGAAAGCCTCGTTGCGAATGCCAAAGTGACCGCACATGAAGGCGCTCCCCATCTGAGCCACCAGTTCTTCAAAGGCGTATTCCGGCGTACCGAAACCGTTGAAGTCCGTGATGCCCGGACGGGCCAGGCGCGATCCATGCCCTGTCGCGTGCGTGAGTTCATGGAGTGCGGTGCTGTAGTAGCCTTCCGCATCGCGAAACCGCTCCTTTGCCGGCAGCAGCACGCGATCTTGAGTAGGCATATACAGCGCCCCTTCACAATCGCGAGAGTGAACCACCCGGATGCCGCAGCCTTCGATCATCTCGTCCAGAGCATCAATGTTCTGGATGCCATCGACGACATTGGCAGGAGCATTCACGATCTCGGCGGGAAGGCCATCGCACTGATCGATGTTGAACAGGTTGAAGCCCCGCAGGATGGCAAAATGCTTCTCCCTGGGGTTCCCCTCCTCGTCCAATACGGGCTCACCGTCATCGTCGACGATTTCCCGCTTCATCGGTTTGTAGAAACAGGCGAGCGTGCTGCGCTCACCCTTACGGACCGTGCCGCCGGCCTCTTTCGCCTGGCGAAAGGTCAGCCATCGATCCTGAGAGAACTTCTGCTGCTCGGCCATCGTCCACAACAGCGGCACATTGATGCCGCTGTAGGGACGCCCGGAGATGGCGTTGGACGGCGTGACGAACGTCCTGCCGCCTTCCCAGGGTTTGCCAACCCACGGTATGTTCCCCTGCTCCAGGGACGACACGATTTGGTCCGTGATTGCTTGGTAGATATCGGCCATCGTCAGATCCTCATGATGACGACCGAGACCACCCCCACCGGGAGCGAATCCCGGTCGGGGTGAGTGATCCCGGTAAGCCGGGATCAGGTTTGTGATGAAGGTGTCCTCAAGCGGCCAGGCTTTGCCGGCCAGCCAGTGAGAACACCAATGCGTGCTTGTTCCAACGGCGCTCGATCTCCGCATGGATCTCGAGACGCAGTGGCTGTCGCCAATCACCGGTGCTGGGGATGGCCGTTATGTCGAAATCGAACGAACGACTCCCCTCCGGTGCAGCAGCGAGTCCTTCACGCGCTTGGTCTATGAAAGCATCGAGGCGATCCAGCCAGTGCAAGGTCAACAGGATGTCGTCATGCACTGGCGCGTCGACGAGCATGGCCACCTCATTGATGAGGGGCTGCTCCATCATCACCATTACGTCGCGGCGCTGGGGACATAGCCCTCGGCACTGCGCTTTGGTCGTGACGTCGATACGGATGTTGCGGCTGTAGGGTGCTGTCATGGTGCTTCTCCTTGGGAACAAAAATGGGGAAGCACCTCCCCCATTGGGGAAGAAACTTCCCCAATGGGTGGATACCGCTTGGTGTTAGGCAGGCAGGACGGTGGCCTTCCAGGTATTGCGATGCGAATTCACCGTGCGGTGATTTACAACGCGGCCCTGGTCATTACGGACAGGCTGTTTGACGACGACCGCTTCTCGACCCAGAAACTCGAGGGCAACGTCATCTCCAACCGCCAGTGGTGTCTGATGCGCAACGCGCTTTAAATCGACACCCCACAAGGTCTTTTCCGCACCACGGTCGAGCCGTAGCGTAATGAAGTAACTCGGGTTATTCGCCTCATCGAACTCGAAAGGCGCTTCCCCCAGCTTGAGTATCTCGCCTTGGAAAGCCGAGCCTTTGATCGGAGTCTTGTTCCCGCCCGAAGACGAGTCGGAGGCTTCCGAATCAGAAGCCCCGCCCCATGCCATCTGAACGATCCCCAGAGCCTTGAGCACGAAAAGAATCGCCAGCGTCAGCCAGGTCCACCGGAGTGCATCGGGCAGAACAGAAGGCAACATCAGCGGTACGAGTACCGATAGCAGCAAAGCGCGAGAGCCTTTGAATGGATTCATGATGTATCTCCAGTGGATAGCAAGGAGAAACACCATCCCCACAGGGGAAGTGTTTCCCCAAGTGGGTGTGATCGACAGGTGTCGACCAGTCGTAGAGTCAGGCTTTAAGCGAAAAACTTGATCGCCGAGAGGAAAGCAACGGCAGCGACCAGCATGCCGCCAAGACGAATCGTCAGAGCCTGGGACAAACGCTGCTCCAGCTCTTTCAAATCCTGCTTGGTTGCCAGGTCACGCATATCATCCTCCAAGGCATCAACCACCGCTCTTGCCTTGTCTGCAGAGACGTTGATGTCGCGCAAGGCGTCATACAACGGTATGGCGTGTTTCATGGGAATCTCCTGTTGAAGCGGGAGACTCCCTGCCAGGGAAATCTCCCTGGTGGGTAGTGAGGCAGCATCCAACTCTGGCGAGCGCCGCGTTTCAGGATGCGTTGCGGCGTTGGGATTGCCCCGGAGGGCTAAGGGCGCTGCTATTACCGTCAGCAGCCAACGTGGTACAGCACAAGGATAGCCAGATAGCGATAGCGGAATCAATATCCCCTGCCCCATCACCCGGCCTCGTGAGCATGCCCCCCTCCCTGTTCATCGCATCGAAAGTGAAGCAAGACGTGGAGATTAGAAAATTAGTCTATACGACCTATTACACAATGAGACATTGCACTACATTGGATGCAGGGAACGAGTATTGAAATGACGACGCGATAGGCATCCGCGTTCGCGGTAGCCGTGGCGGGTTTCGACCCAAAGCGGACGTACTGGGCGAAGTCTGCGTGCATGTTCATCGATGTTGTGCAGCCGGCACTATGATCGGTGTTATATTAGCCACCCCGTACTTAACCTTCCTGTTTTTCAATAGGTTATGGTGAAAAAGGCGCGCAGCATAACATTATTGAACGTGCCTGTGCGTTCATTCAATATCAGAGTATTCCATCTAACACCTGTTAACAGGCAAGGCAATTCAGGCCTATGAGCAAGACTAAAAAAGAAACTACGACCGAGAGCATTACTCCTGTACAGTACTCAGAGTATTTTCGAGGGAAGGAAGATAAGGCTCTTGAGCGAGCGCAAGATATCCGAAAATTCGAAATCGATCTCTACTGGAAGCGGGCTACCTATTTCTGGACCTTTATCGGCGCCACTTTGGCGGGCTTTCTAGCTATACAAGCATCAGGAGCACAGAATAAGCAGGATCTGTCTGTAATTCTATCCTGCTTGGGTGTGGTGTTTTCCTTTGCGTGGCTCTGTGTTAACCGGGGCAGCAAGTTCTGGCAGGAGAATTGGGAAAAGCACGTAGATATTTTGGAGAACGAAGTCACTGGGCCACTCTACAAGGTCATTTTGTCTCGGAATTTGGACGATTACACAAAATCAGAGAAGGTTCGCGATTGGGTAACTGGCCCTAGCGCTTTATCAGTTTCGAAAATAAATCAGCTCATTAGCCTATATGTGTCTATTTTATGGGTACTACTGCTCTGGTATTCCCTCCCCCCTTTCGACTTTGCAGCTCAGGCCAACTGGTTCTACTGTGGATTAATAGGCCTGTCGGTAGCTACGTGCGTTTCGTTCGTGTTCAAGCTTGGCAGAACATACAGTGGCGGATATTGGCATAATGCAGAGCTGCGTAAGTCTCGAATAAAACCAGCTAACAATCAAATGCAGCCGACGCCGAAGGACGGAGTGGCTGATTAGTGGCGTTAGGCCGTGCGAACTTTCTCAGATTCATTTTGAGTTTAAGGAGATAAAATGATCGGATCAATTTGGAACAAGTGGGATTTACATATTCATTCTCCCTATACTCATCAAGAAAATCAGTTTGGCAACACGACTATTGATAATTATGTGGACAAGTTAATTTCATCAGAGATAAGCTTGATTGGCGTTACAAACTATTTCTTTTTTGAAGCTGGTGAGCTGGATGAAATCAGAGAAAAAATAAGAGAAAAGAACGCAAAAATCACAGTTTTAGGAAATCTTGAATTTCGTATCGATCAGCAAAATAAAGATGGCGAATGGATAAATGTCCATTGTATCTTTTCGGAGGATCTTAGTACTCAGAAAATAAATGACATTCTGTCGACACTAGCATTATCTAATACTACTTCTGATAGAAAGAGCATATATTGTTCTCGACAATCTATTGCTGATTCTCAATCTAAGCTATCTGAAACAATAGTGAATTTCGAATCATTGGTTAAACATCTTAACAAAAATTTAAAATTTGGAATAGACTTTCTAATTGCTGCTTGTCCCAATGGTTATGGCGGGTTTAGGCCTGATATGACAGAGGGACGCTCATACGCCGTTGCTTTAGAAGTAGAAAAAAGATGTCAAATAATACTTGGTAGACCCCAAGATCGAGATTTTTTCTTAAATGAAGATAGATATCCGTTTGCGAAACAAAAACCCGTCTTTTATGCTTCCGACTCACATGATATAGAATCGGTTGGCGCAACATACTCATGGGTTAAGGCTAAACCGACTTTCGAGGGGTTGAGGCAATCGATTATTGAACCAGATCTTAGAGTACAACAAACAGACGACTTTGTGGAAAAGCAGTACATAAAGCCTTGGTTTAAATCTGTTGAATTGGGCGGAAAGGTGTTTTCGGGAGAGGAGATTGCTTTCTTTAGTCAGACGATTCCACTAAATCCAAACCTAGTCACGATAATTGGCGGGAGAGGAACTGGGAAGAGCCTTTTTCTAGACGCAATGCATTCAAGATTTAATCATCGAGCTGAGCACTCTAACGCTCGTAAAGTGAGTGGGGAAGGGCTTTGTGTTGAACTGGACCAAGGGGATGGAACAGTATTAAAGTTTAATTCTTCATCTAATACCTATTCATATTTACATGTATCTCAAGGAGATGTTCAACATTTTAGCCAAATTCCTGATGATCTAAGCGATGAAATAAAGAGAATGCTTGGAATTTATGGGGTTGACTTTGACTCTGTTAGCAGCTCAGAAATTTCAAGAAATTTGAGCGATTATAGAACATTCGTTGAATACTGGGAAGATATTGATTCTCAAGGGCAGCGTATTAACACACAGCAATATCAGCAAAATGTTATTGATAGTAACACCCAGCTAATCGGTACTCTTACCAACCCGCAGAACAAGCTGCTAATTGAACAGTACCAGAGTAATTCCAAAAGCATTAACGAGAAAAATAAATACATTCATGAAGCAAGAGCTTCGTTAGCGCTCATAAATCGTTACGTGAAAGAGATCAATCAGAGTATCACAAATTTAAACTTAAACGTTCTTTCTCTAGAGAAATCAGTTTTAATTGATGACTTTGCTCTCAAAGATCCAATTGGCAAAAACATTGAGTCCTGTAATGCTGCGATTGAAAAATTAAAAAAGAGTAATGATGATATTGCTGGACAGTTTCGGCAGCAAGGTATTAATCAAGATATATCATCGTTGCTTAACAAAGTAACTGAGTATCAAAAGTCTATAGATCAGGCGTCAGCGAAATTGGAGGAAATAAATCAAAAGACCTCTAATTACCACGAGTACATCAAAAGGCGTGGTGATCTGGCCTTGTTATACAAGCAACATTTGGATATCCAAAAAGAGAATATAGATTACGCCTTTCAAAAACTTAAAGCTAAACAGCCGAGCTGGAATAGTGAGCAGAATGAGCTTGTTCAAAGTATACTCTCTGATATACATATTGATGGCCGCATAATTTTCAATGCTGCTCGTTTTTACCAAGGCATCGAAGAATGCGTGAATAGAGGTAAATTTAGGGGTACAAGTGAGAGATCGACTTTTGAAAGATTGCAAGAAACATTTTGCGTCAATTCAGCGGAAGATTTCTTTAATCTCTTGGCTAATGAAAAAATTATCAATTGTGATGGTGAGCCAATCAACATAGAGGATTTCTTTTGGAAGTCTGAGTTTTTCAATAAAGGTGGGCGCTTCGAATTATTGAATTACCTCTTTTCACCTGCAAGTATTAAAAATTATCTTTATGCTAATGCTGATTTTCAGTACAAAGGTAAAACGGTCAATAAGCTGTCAGCTGGTCAACGAGGTACATTCTACGTCTGCTTGAAATTAGCGACAGATCCATTTGGTAGTCCTTTTGTGTTTGATCAGCCAGAAGATGATTTAGATAATGACTTTATAATGTCGCAGCTTGTGCCTCTTTTTAGAAAAATCAAAAAGTATCGCCAAGTGATTATTGTGACTCATAATGCTAATTTGGTAGTTAATACAGATGCTGAGCAAGTGATTATTGCTGTAAATCAAGGGGAGAATATTCGCTACATAGCCGGCTCTGTTGAAGATGGAAATGTTAAAACGAATACAGGAATAAGATCTGACATATGCAACATTTTAGAGGGTGGCAGCTATGCTTTTGAGAAAAGAGAACGCAAATACGGCATACAGGAGTTAGCCTAACAATTGCAGGCAAGCTGACGGCGTTTTCGTTACGCTTTCGGCTCCACTACAAAGCTGCGGTTGATGCGTGCGTTATATCAGCATGGTCTTAACGTCCGCTTCTGGCCGGTAGCAGCCCTTTGGCCCTTTCCCTCGTCCAGCCCTTTGGGGGTTGCCCTGACCACCAACTGGGTAAGCCCCTTCCCCTTATTCCCCCTTCCCTTCAAACCCTTTGCCTGAGCCGTTTCCCCTTTCCCTCGTTGCCGCGACCAATGATCGAGCCCATGACACAGTGATGCTAGACAGGGGATACTCTAGCGGACGGTCTCTTCCAAACCATACGCAGATAGCGTACAGTACATGAATGCACTCTTCATAGAACTACCGCCTTTCCAGCGAGTCATGGCCCACTACTGGGCTGACGAGACCTTCCGTGAGTTCCAGCAGTACCTCCTCAAGCAGCCTCATGCGGGCGAGGTGATTCAAGGTACGGGAGGACTACGCAAGGTCCGCTTTCAAGACCCCTCTCGCTCAAAAGGTAAACGCGGTGGCGTCCGAGTCATCTACTACTGGTGGGACGGCGGGAAGCAATTTTGGCTATTCACGATCTATGGTAAGGATGTCCAGGACGATCTTGCACCTGAGCAGAGAAAGGTGTTGAAGCAGTTACTTGAAGTCGAGATCGACGCGAGGAAACGAAAATGACCAGGAATATCTTCGATGAGGTACTTGAAGGCTTTGAGGCCCTTGCCGATTCGCGGAAAGGAAAGCGGACGCTGAGATCGCACTCAGTCAAACCATCCAGCTTGCCGGACATTACCGCCCGAGACCTGGTTCAAACACGCGAAAAGCTGAATATGTCTCAAGGCGTCTTTGCCCATTACCTACGTACGAACCAGCGGACGCTGGAGAACTGGGAGCAGGGTCGATCGAAGCCCAATGCACAGGCGCAGACCCTAATTCGGCTGGTACAGCGATACCCGCAGACGATCGAGCATCTCGCCGAACTAGATTGACACAATAGAAGCCTATCCAGGTAAAACCTCACGACAAAACAATTTTCCCACGAACACAGCTAAAATTGCACTGGTCCAGAAAACGGCCTAACCTGATAATCAGATGCGTCTAATGCAAGGAGGTATCCCATGAGCATCAAAAAATGGCTCTGGAACGACAATGCCTCTGACCTGGTGAACCGCCGGGGCGGTGGCAGGGTAATCGACGAACAGCACCTGGACGCTGCTCGCGAAGCCGTGCGTAAGCACGCCCCCATGGCCAAGCAGATCACCCGTGAAGCCTTCAAGGCAGCAGGTATGGCGCTGGGCGCGCTGGCGAGTGCGGCAGCGTCTACGCCATCACGGAAGTCTGACGAGGATTGGTGGGCCGACGCCACGGTTACTCCCCTATCAGATGGATATCATGCATCTGGCCCCGAAGGGCCTGGCTACTATGAAAATGGTTTCAAGATGGGGGATTAACTACCCCATCTTGACTCAAATCTCGACTAGCCCTTCGTCGCTGCTTTTTTAGCAATATCAGCGCCTTGATCTCCGGCATTCTTGGCGCCAGAAGTCCCATCTTTAATGCCAGTCGATACAGCACTACCGATACTCAGTCCGGCCCACGAAAGCACTCCAACCCATATCGCAGGCAGGATCAAAAACGTTGCCCACTCCACGAACAGCAGCGGCAGTCGGTCGTAGGTGTTCTGTGCCGCCGCGAGGAAACTCATCTTGGTGGCCTCGGAGTTGTAGATCAGATCCACCAGGTTCGAGTTGAGCCAGCGGGCCAGCTCCCACCAGAACGTCAGGAACCAGAGGGCAAACAGCCCAAACGTCGCTGTCCCAGCCACCTTGAACGAGTAGCCCGAGATCGTCATCACGAATGGCAGGCAAATCACCACGGCCATGATCAGCAGGTACTGCACCATCGGCAGCGCTCGTTTCACCATATCCATCCCGACCTTGCCGGTAGCCCCTGCGACAGCACCACCAATGCCACCCACCGCCGTGGAAAGGACGTCACCAACATCATCCAGCGCCCCACCATCAAGGTTGCCATAGCCCCGGATGGCCGATGACTGATTACCGTTGGCCGATCCCGCTCGCTCGCTAATCATGCGGCGGATCACATAGTCTTCCGCATCGCTGCTGGAGAATACGGATCCGAAGCTGTCCCAGAACCCCGGCTCGACTTGCTCATGCAGACGGGCATAGAGGCCACTACCTGGTGCTGTCCACCACTCACGACAGCTCGGATAGCCAGGTTGCCCCGGCCCCGTACTAGGACGCGCCTGGTCACGGCTAGCGTTGTACGGAAAGCCCTCCACGGGGCGGCCGGCGTAGAACGAGTCGTAATACCCCGGCGTGTCGATGAAATACTCACTGCCCAACCAGTCGACATCCATCCCCTCGGTGGCATTGATCGTGCCACCCTCCTGGAACAGCCGGTTGCGCGCTGCGCCATAGCATTGACGCTGGAATTCCCCGACCTCGCGCTTGAGCCCCGGATCCGTAATCGATTGCGCATCGACCTCGGACGTTACAGCGATCAGATCCGGGCTACACGGAATGCTGGAAACGGCAGCATTGGTCATTCCCTTGGAAATGGCATGCACGAAGGCCCACCACAGCGGAATATCGGCGGATTCTCCATCGATCGCGTTCAGCGTGTTGCTCCCCCACTCGCCCTGCCCGATGACGGCGACACTACACTGGGAGCCGTCCGCGTTCTGGCGCTCGATGTTGTTGACCGGATTGATCGATAGGTTCATCACCGGCAAACAGGTCACGGCGTAGCAGATCACCATGGCGATTAGCCGCGTCTCCAGACGGGCGACCAACAGCACCCCCTTGTTCCCCTCGTCCTCGCCCTCCTGACGCACCTTGAACCACTCGGACGCGATCAAGGCAATGAACGGAACGAAGGCGATGCCCGTTTGCATCATCACGGACCACAAGGCGTTGTTGATGACCCAGCCCATCAACAGAAACACCATCTCCAGATAGTCGGAGACGTTGAGATCGGCGGTCATTGGCCACCTCCCATCCAGTCGAGCAGATTAAAGAGTTCGATGGCCACCATGACGCCGATCGCGTATCGCTCCAGTCGCTTCAAGCGCGATCGGGCTTCTACACCGCCATCGGCATCTTCCTTCAGCCGGCGAATCACTCGGGGTCGCCAGAGCCGTAACCAGCTCAGGATCACCCCGGCATAACAGATCCATCGCCACAGAAATAGCCAGGGTGAGGCTTGGCCCCAAGCGGCTTGGAAGGCAGCCTGACTGCCCATCATGCGAACACCCAGGGCGACGATGACGCCGCATACCACGAAGGCTCCGATCAGGGTCAGGCCAAAGACCACGAACGACGGCCACTGACGCGGATTCAGCAAGCGAGTGAGGGTCATGAACCGTCCCCCTCAGTCGGACGACCTCGCTCATCGAGTGCCGGTGTCGGCAGGGTCGTTTCATCCGGGCTGGATCCCACCGCCCGATTCGCGGCACGCTTGAGCGCCGACATGGCGGCGTTGCTTGCCAGGGATTGACGAATCTCCATCTCGCTCTTGAGCAGGGCAATGTCGCGATTGAAGCCGTCGATCTTGCGATCGAGCGCCGTCATCCCTTCCTCGTTATTCTCGATCCCCGGATCGCTGGTGCCGGCCATCAGCATGCGTCGGCCCCACATCGCCTTGGTTAGCGTCCTGGCCAGCGCCATCTCGCTCGCCAGACGCTGGGCGAGCAGGCGGCCCTGGGGATCGGAACGCATTGCCTCGATCACGCCTCGGGAAACGGCTAATCCATCACCGGCTGAGACCTCATTGAGCTTGGCCTGGGTGATCTCGCCTCCATTGAGCATGTCCACCAGGTTTTCGTGGATCTCCTGCTGCTCCTCTTCAAGCTCACGAACCAGCCCCGTCCCCGCGACACTCTGGCTTTTCTCGCAGCCGTTACAGGTGCGAAGTTCGGTATCCCCCACGATCGATTTGGTCCACTCGGCGGCTTCTTCGGGAGAGCCCCAGATCGTACACATACCGCCCTGGCAATCACCGCCGCCGCCTCCGCCGCCGCCGCCAGAAATACCGCCGCCCCCAATCCAGTCACCGCTGGACGTGGCGACAGATCCCCAGCCACCACCGCCGCCCGAGACGGCTTCGTCGGATGTCGGGTCGGTACGACCGTAAAGCAGGTTGTAGCCGGCCTTGGCGGTGTCCTCGACGACGCGAACCGGCTCCTGGCCAGCACCGCCTCGGCGCTGGCCACCGACCCAGGTGCGGCCATTGTTGCCTGCTTCCTCTTCCACGGTTTCCTGAGCAGACACCGCATCGGTATTGGATGAGGCGACGTCTTTCCAGTTCTCCGCCATGGCGGCTTGCTGCATGCGGTCGCCCAAGGTAGCGTCAGCCAACTGATTCGCCATGCGCTGACAAGACAACTTGCTCTTGTCGAAGTCCAAGCGTCCCTGCAGGACGCCGTTGGTCAGCAAGTCGTAAAGCGCCGGGTTGGCGCGCTGAATGATCATCGCGGGAAGGCTCGCCACCGCGCCGGTGGCGTTGGAAACCACATTCCCCATCATGTCCTGAAAGCCGTTGGTCACGCCGTTAAGCTGGTTGCTCACCGTCGAGCCAATATCAAAGTTGCCGCAGGAGGCATTGACGTTCCAACCCACCCCGATTCCGGTCACGCTGGGGCTGTGCCCCAGACCTGCCGATGCACCGAAGGGTGCAGCGCACCCGATGTCGTAATAGAGCGCGTCATTGGATTGGGCCACGGCGACTGTCGGCACCCCCAGGGCCACGGAGAGAGACAAAGCGCGAACAACACAACGAGACAGTCGAAAAGGTCGTTTCATGGTTACTCTCCCGTGAACCACAGCAGTTCCTGTCCCCGGCGTTGGCAACACCGATAGGGACGCCACAATGCCCACACGTAATCACCGGGCTCGCGAAGGTTATGGTCCTGGCCACCGTCCGGGAACAGCGAGCAGGACATCGTGAGATTGGGTTCGAGGCGCTGCCACTTGTGAGTATTGTCATCTCCCTCCATCACCGGATCCGGTGCCCAGAAACCGCTTTGTGGGGAGTCATGCGGGGTCAGCGGCTGATAGACATGAGGCTGCCCTTCTCGCGTCACGATGTCCGCCGCACGCTGGGCAGTCGTGGCCGCAACCTTGTAGTCGTGGTACTGCGACACAAACCCACTACGTGGGTAGATCGGGCTCCACAGATCGCCAGGCGCGCCCATCTCCCTCACGCCTGGCGTCAGCGCCTCGGGGTACGCTGACTCGGGAATTCCCGATCGCCAGGCGAGCGCATCCAGCGTCGAGATAAAGTAGGGGTTGAACGGAACAGTCGGGCCGCTACACATGTAGCCCAAGTCATATGGACTACCCTGGAAGTAGCTGTAGAACCCAGGATTCCCTGGATGCCCCAGCACATCGACATTCTTGAAGTGCGTATTCGAGTGGCGCGTCGCCGCCTCTTCGGTGGTACGCCCACCACCTAGTGCATCCCCCAGTGGCGGGGAAAGGTAAGCGATCTCCGTCCAGGGGTTATCGCCGGTATTCTCGTAAGACGACACCACCATTTCCGGCACATAGTTCTTGACGCGAATCGACGTCACGACCGTGCAGCCCCAGATGCCACAATTCAGCCACGCGCAGATACCGATCACTTCGTACTCGAGACAATCGAAGCTCAGGGCGGACGCCGCGATTTCCGGTGTCGTAATCGCCTTGGCCGGCGGCGCAGACAACGCCCCAGCAAAGGTGAGCACCATTACCAATCCGAACCCCATCACGAAGCGTTGCCATTGATGGATCATTGGCCAGCCTCCTGGCGCTTGGCCTGGTCGATGGTCGAAAGCGCTCTTGCCACATTGGGCTCGCCATAGACCACGTACTGACCATCCACGACCACGGCAGGTACCTTCTCTATACCCAGCATCCAGGCACGGGTCAGACCGGTATAGGCGGATTGGTAGCGGGCCTTCATCTCAGGCCAATCCGGTCGGGAAACCCGCTCCCTCATGGCCTGTCTTGCCTGATCGGGATCACCGGGCAGTCCCTGGGAGATTTGCGCATCCAGTCGGGCAGGCGCATCCAACTCCACGATAGGGGTGTTTTCCGGTGCATTGGTGACGGGCAAACCCGCGATGGTGAATACCTCGACACCGGCGCTCGCAGCGCCAGCCAGGCTCATGAGGGTGAAAGAACAAAGGGTTCTAACGGCCAGACGCCGTAGGTGTGATCGAGGCATGGCTGACTCCACGCGCAGCAGATGGATGCAGCCATCAGGTGTACCGGGGTGAGCGGGAGTCGGCAGTAGAGAATGTTAAATGGATTGGATAGGGTTTAACGCCATTCCCCGGCAAGGAGCCAAAGCGTTGACTACTCCGTTCAATGAAGCCGTTCATAGTTTCCTGGCCCGTGCGACGTGTGCCTCCGCCGTCACCGCGTTCGCACTTCGCACTCTGACAACGCCATCAATTTCGTGTTTTTTGAAGCTGCTTCTGCTCCCACTATTGGCCATTGCTATTTACGCCATGGTTTCCAGTGTTACGGCGTTTGCCAAATCAGTCGTTCCAGTCCCCTCAACACCAAAACCACTCAAGCCCTTGCTGGAGTCAAAAGGGATGCAGGGCCTTCGGGATAACCTCCCCGCGTTCCTTCGCGAGCTACCCAGCCACAAAAAATACGTGATAACCAAGATCGCCATTTACGCGATTGTGGAAATAGGCATGGTCTGGATGTTTGTGATGGCATTGGCCGCAATTGGGTTTGCCCACTGAGGACCCGACAGCGGCCTAAGAACCCGCGCTCTTAATCCCCTGCACCAGCTTGTCGGCGGGCATATACCCCTCGCCCATCTCGCCATTCGGTAGCACGATCGAGGGAGTTCCCTTCACCCCAAATTGCTGCCCCAGCGCAAAGCCTCTCGACACAGCCGCCGAGCAGCTCTCCGTCGGCGTGTCTTCCAGCGCTCGCCCCTGGAAAGCAGCGGTTATGGCGTCCTGGGGGGATGTCGAACACATCACCTGAGCCAGTTGACGTGCGCCTGGGGACTGGCTGCCCTCGCGAGGAAATGGCACGTAACGCACCTCGACGCCGGCAGCCGTCAACTGATCGATCTCTTGATGCAGCATTTGGCAATAGTGGCAGGTCGTATCGGTGAACACGGTGATCGTGCCGATCGACGCCCCTTGGGCCGGAAACACCACCGTCTCATTGGCATCCAGTTTGGATAGTTGAGCCAACCGCGCTTCCCGATCACTTTGCTCGGTCAGGTTGATCAGTCCCTGCGGGGCGTTATCAAAGAGACTGCCGAGCACCATGTAGCGTCCATCGGCATCACTGTAGACCGTATCGCCGTTCTTCAATCGCACCTCATAGATCGGTCCCTCGAGCGGCACAGAGCGCACCGAATCTGGCGTGAGGGTCTGGCCATTGATCGTGAGCGTCTTAAAGGACTCAGGGACAGCCGATGACGATGCAGCGACCGGCGAACTCTCGTCGGCCACAGCCGACCCCATCAAGACCAGTGATAGCCCAACCCCCGCCAAGAGTGACTTAGCTAGACGTTTCATTGCAGCGCCTCCAGGCATGACAAGGCGGCTTCGCCGCCATAGGTTTCCAGCGTCCAACACTCTCCCAGCGTGATCGCCGGAAGCGTCAACGCTTCCCGTATGCTCAGCTGCCAGGCATCGTCTCGAGACCCGCTCTCGACCCTCGCCTGGCGAGTCGGGGAAACGCCCGTCGCCTGTAGCCGAGACACGCGGTTACGGCCAATTTCCGGGGACTTCCCCGTCCCGGCGAATTCACTCAATGCCCACCAGTTGGCCACGTCCATGGAATAGGTCATGCCCGGTCCGCCACCAAACGTCAGGTCGAGTGTGTGCGTCACCTGAAAGCGCCCCGGCATCCGCTTCGTCACCTCCCCTGCCACCGCCCAGCGGAAGGTCACTTCGCCACGGTCGGTATCAGCCGGCAGCGCAATCAGCGCCCCCAGATGGCACGCCGCAGAGCCGCCCACGAAGTAGAGCCGGTTGGGATAGGGCTGGCGAATCGACCAACCGTCTGCTGGAGAGATCGGGTCGTCACGCCAACTCACGGATACACTCAACGAGATGTCCTCGACGTCGATGCGGTCGAATGGATCCACCTGCAGGACCGGCAGCAAGTGGAGCGTGCGCTCCCGCGCATCAACGCGCACTGCGTCAGGGAGAGAGAGATCCTGCATCAGTCCGATCCTTCTGTATTCGAGCTAGCAAGATAGGGCGAAAGCTGCTGACGAATGTCGTCGACATCGAACCGCCCCTGCGCCGGAAAACGCAGGAGCGGCAGCTTCGCCGATGAAAAGGCTCGATCAATGAAACGATCGCGGCGCTTCCGATCGCCGCGCCGATGACTGCGGTCATCGAGCTCGATGACCAGGAGAATGCGTCCACCGCCCGGCTCACAGACCACCAGGTCGACGTGCTTTGAGCTGATCACCCGAAAATGACGCCACCAGCGTTGATCCCTCGCATGACGCTGGCGAAACGCGACGTCCAGGACGTCCGCGATACGGACTTTGCAGGCAAGGTAATAATCGGCACCGATCGCACGCGAGACAGCTTGATAGAACGCCCGCTCCATGGGGGTGTTGAGCGTGTCTCGACGCTTGTACGGTAGCTTGATCTTGCCGCTCATCTGTCGCTTGAGCAGCCACAGGCCGCTGGCGACGAGCAGGGCAATCAACACACTCAGGGTGACTAGTTCAGTGATCATGCGCTCTCTCCGTTTAGCTTCGGATCGGAGTAGAGCCTATCGCCTAGAGAAAACGCAAAGGCGGCGAAGAAGGCCAGCAACGGAAAGGCGGGAATGGATAACCACGGTGTTTGCACTGAGCACAGAGCCAACACGACCAGAGGTACGCTAATCGCCCAGGCTGGCACCAAAAGCCCCTGCAGAACCTGGCTGGCCTGCCAACACTGCTTGACGAGCCCGACCAGGGTCTGACGAGACGTCAAGACCAGGTAACCCGCTACCCAGGCCCATCGGCAGCAGACCAGCGAGGCCGCCATCATGAATAGCATCGCGGCATGCGCCTTGTGCCATGGCGCAAGCGTCACCGTGGAGAGCGGAGGTAGACCATCGTTCCCTGCGCCAGGGGGTAATGGCAGGCTGTCGCTATCACTCAGTCGCTGGGCCGGATCCGCCATCAACAGCAGCCCGAATAGCGCACCACCGATGGCCAGGAGCACCGCGCCCCAGGCACACCACAGCACCAACATCTGCCACAACGCTCGCAGGTCATTGAGCGTGGCCTGACGGGACGTGCGGACCTCACGGGTCAGCGCCGTCGCCCAGAGTTGCAGGAAAAACGCCACGGGTGGGAAGGCCCACCAGAGTATGCTGGGGTGGAACTTGAGTACGGCACTGTAGAGTAGCGTCAGCGCCAAACCGATGGTGATCAAGACCGGTGCATGCAGCAGGATAGCGATCGCGCCCTTCGCGGTCGCTATCACGCTGA
The DNA here is from genome assembly GCF_937921195.1 of uncultured Salinicola sp. Taxonomy (NCBI): domain Bacteria; kingdom Pseudomonadati; phylum Pseudomonadota; class Gammaproteobacteria; order Oceanospirillales; family Halomonadaceae; genus Salinicola; species uncultured Salinicola sp. The sequence goes on along the minus strand of NZ_CALFQK010000033.1, from coordinate 34,382 downwards.
CGCCAGGGAGCGGTCGCCCTCTCATGCCGCATCGAGCCCACGGAGACGGTCGAGCTTCTCAGCGACCTTGATCGCCGCATCCAACTCACTGCAGTTGAACTCGCGCATGATCTCAGCCCGCTCGGCCTTCTCTTCCGGCTCCGTACCCGCCAGGGACAGGTAGAGACTCGGCGGCACCACACGAAACAGCGATTGAAGACGCCCCCCCAGTACCACGCCTTCGGTGTACTTCCCCGAGGCTTTGGTGGCCGATTCAACCATCAGCCGCTGATCCTCGGTCAGCGTCTTGAAGCGGCGCACTTCCTCGATCTCATTCGGCGGCATGTTGAGCAGCAGCCACCACTCCAGCATGTTGAGCATCTTGGCCGACACATCCGGGAAGTCCTTGACGTTCTGGGTGGCGAGCCACAGCCAATGGTTGAGCTTGCGCCCCATCTTGGCGACACCGACCAGAAACGGTGCGAGCAATGGATTGGCCGTCAGCAAGTGGCACTCGTCGATGACCTGAACGATCGGGCGGCCACTGTACTGATCGCGCTCCGCCATGGTGGTGATCATGTTGGTGATGGACATGACCGAGAGCGCCAACTGCGCCTCGTAGCCCGGATTAGCGTAATGCGCCAGGTCGATGATCGTCACATCGCACTCCGGCCACGCGTCGCCCGGCTGGTTGAACACCTGGCCATCGAAGCCATCGCAGAACATGCCAATCCCCTCCCCCATCATGAACGCACGTTCGCGGCGCTTCTCCGGAATCGTCTCGTCCTGAGCGATCTGCCGGAATGCCATACGCACATCCTGGGAGAGGCACTGACGCCCTTCGTCGTGGGCCTTCTCCGCCGCGATCATCACCGCATCGCGGACCATACGATTGTCGGCACGGCGGTAGTCGGCCTCCTCCTTGGGATCGCCACCGGTGATCATCAGTCGCGCCATCATCTCCATCTCGCCGAGAAGATCGCGCTCCACGTCCTCGTCCTCGTCTCCGGTGATCGGTCCCATGGCTTCGAGCAGATCATCCGGGGTCTGGGCCGGTTCATCGAACTCACCGTAGTCCTGGCGATCGCGCGCGGCTCGCTTGGCCAGGACGTCAGGATCCAGCAATCGGTGTGCGTCGGCGAACGGTGGCAAGCGGGTCTGGGAGCCCGGCGCGAGCTTGACCTTGTTGACCGAGAGTCCCATGCGCTCGAGATAATCGCCCAGCAGGCCGAAGCTGTTGCCCTTCTCGACGATGAACCAACGCGGGCGGCGCATGGCCGTGACCTGGGCGATGATCGAGTTGAGCGTGGCGGACTTACCCGCCCCGGTCGGCCCGAACACGAACATGTGTGCATTCTGGGCGCGGTCGAGCTTGTTGAGCGGATCGAAGGTCAATGTCTCACCACCCCGGTTGAAGAAGCTGATGCCAGGGTGCCCCGTGCCGCGATCACGGCCATACAGCGGTGCGAGGTTGGCCAGATGCTGAACGAAGTTGAAACGGGTGTACCAGCGATTCTTGCGATCGATCTCGGGATCGAAATTCATGGGGAGCCAGCGCAGATAGGTATTGAGACCTGCCACCTCGTTCTCCGGCTCCACCGGTTTCAGGTCTGCGGTACTCAGTTGCGTCGTCAGGTCCATGACCCGCTGACTCAGTTCGGCTTCATCGCGACCACTGACAAAAAATGCCAGGGCCGACTGATACATCTTGTGGTCCTTACCCAGAAATTTGCGGGCCTGCTGGCAGTCCTCTCGGACGTTCTCGGCCAGCACACTGTCCCCGACCGCTTTCTTGTGCAGCAGGTCGATATGACTTTCGAGCGGCTCCTGGGGAATGGCGACGATCGTCAGACAGGCTTCGACGCCCAGCGGTAGCACATCGAAGGTGGCGTTGCGAATGGCGTTTCGCCCGCGAGAGATTTCCGCCGTCAGGTGCCCGACCTTCGGCACCTTGCGGATCTCTTCAACCGGAATCACGCATTGCGGCTGGTCATCGAAGAACCACAGCCCCGACTCGGCATCGGCGCGAGGCGAGCTCGCCAGCATGCCCTCGGCAAGGTCATAGGACCACAACGCATCATCGTCGCCGGGATAGTCGAAGATGTCGTAGAAGCGCTGCGGATCCTTGGGTGAGAACTTGGGGCACGGATTGAAGCGCGGCATCATCCAGCGATGAAAGTCACGACCGTCATAGCGACGCACGGGTAGCCCAGCACTGGCGAGTTTGGCCTCAAGTTTGCCGTAGACATGGTTGATCAAGTCTTCGGGGGAGAGACGACTACGGCGCTCTCCGAGTTTGGCCTTGCCGTTGCCCGCCCAGCGATAGAGCACTAGGCGCGTTCGCCGAGTCTGCCCTCGCCACGGCGTCTGGGTAATCACATCATCGACGAACATGCCGCCGGGCTTGGAGATCGCCTTGAAATGCGCCTCCATGCTGGCCAGCCAGGCTTGGGTATATTCGGTCTCTCTGAGCTCGGCAGGAATCGATTCGCGAATGCGTTCGAGATCCTCGCGGGGATCGGTATCGTCTTTGACGTAGAGCTGGACGACCCATTGGTTTTCGTCGAGCTCCGGCACGCTATCCTGGAGAGCCGACTCGATCTGGTCGCGAATGGCTTCTAACGCTTCGGCGGAGCGCCCCTCCGAGGGCGCGGGTGTCACCTCCGCCACGACGCCGAGAGACAAACCATCCTCCAGCAGAAAACAACCGCTTTCGGGCAGGTACTCCACCCAAGGCAGTCGGCTGGCAAATGACGGCGCACGCTGATAGGACTCGCGGATATCTGCCATGGTAGGCGCCTTGCCACGAGGCAGCGACAACGGGCGTCCTGTCTCGTCAGTCAGCAACGTGCGCTCGTTGACGGCCTCATGGCGCGGACCATTGTCGTTGGCGGTTATCTGGCCGGTTCCCCCTACCTTGTCCTTGGACGGAAATAGCCCGTTCATAAAGGAATCGAATGCCGACATCAGCGCGTCCTCCCAGCCGGTCGTGCGCTTTCACCGGGCATCGCGTATTGGGGCTGGCTGTAGAGCGGAAAGAGCGTGGAGTAGCCAGGGATCGGCACTTGCTCATCGCCGGCCAGATGCGGATAGACAAACATCACCAGGTCGGGATTGGGCAGCCGCGAGAACTGACTGTGGATCTCGTTGGCCGCGTCACGGGTGTAGTGGGTACGCTCATCGACCATCTGACGATCACCGATCGGACGGCGCAGTTGGCCCCGAGCTTCGGCCACGGATTGCTTGCCGGCGCTGCCGATCGCGCTACCGCCGCTCGAGGAGCCCTGTTCCCACAACTGCTGCATGGTGACGTCCCCGTGCGGAAGCAGCTCATCCTTGGAGGTTGCGCAGCCCGAGAGCAAGACCAGGCCCAGCGCCATGGCCGCACTGACCTTAATCGAGCGCATGCTGGGTCGCGATTGACGTGTCATAGCGCACCTTCCTCCCCTCGGTTTCATAATCGATCGGCAACTGCTTGTTAATATGAATGGCCACGGTCTTACCGGGCGGCACATAGACGGCGGCAAAGGCTTCGCCATAGAGCTTGTTGACCCAATCGCTCATGTCGTTAACGCCCTGCGTCAGGATCTGGTCGACGGCCTGGGAGCCCGATACCGCCTGGGAGATCGTGCCATCGGCACCGATCGAGGTGACCGATCCGGAATCGTCGTCGGAGAGTAGCGAGGCCGCCCCGGCACCGGCCGCCGTCAGCAGGCTTTGGGTGCCCAGGTATTGCTGAGCGTTGGAACGACGCATGCCACTGATGCAGGGAATGCCGTATTGATCGCTGATCCAGCCAATGGAGTTTCCACCCCCGAAGGTCTGATCGTTTTGGTTGCTTCGGTTACTGGTGTTCTGATCGACGTCATCCGGGGTCGGCACCGTGCGAACCGTGCCGTCCTCGAAGACGAAGGTCATCGAACGGATATTTCCGCGCACACACGATAGGGTCCAATCCCCCGTCGCGGTGCCGCTGACCACAGCGGACTGCACCTCGGGTAGTTCGATCCCGTTGGCCGTCAGGTTGTCCTTGCCGATCACCACCTTGAAGGGATAGGGGTCGTTGACCGTGCCATCGACGGGCACCCGGCCCAGTAGCGCGGTCATGGCGAGAGAGCCCATCAGGGTAGAGTTTTCAGGGATGGTGTAGACCGGATCCACGGTGGAGGCATCAGGCTTGCCGGTCACGCGCGACTCGACCGCATTGGCGGTGCGCGTCGCGGCATCCCCTACCGCCCCGCTCGCGGCCTTGAATGATGTCGGAAACGCCGGCCCCTCCTGTCGCTGGCCATAGCGGCCTTCCTCCTGACGGCGATCCATCGGTTCGACCCAGGCGAGATTGCTGCCACCGCTATAGGATCCACTCGGACCACCACCGCCTTCCAGACCCAGCCCAATCGGCAGGTCGTCATCTGCGGTATCGTTGGAAGACTCGGGCAACATCCGGTTAACCCGCTGCTCGATCCGCGACACCAGAGACTTCTCACTGCGCTCGCGCTCTTCCCGCGCGCGGCGGCGCTCTTCACGGATAGCGGCTTGCACGGCGCTATCCACATTGGTGGCCTTGTCGGCCAACCGAGAGTTCTCTTCAAGAAGCTGTTGACGCTGCGCCTCATCCCGCTCTTTTTGGGCTTCCCAGGCATTCATCTTGCCCACCAGGGTGGCCACCGTATCGCGGGGAGAGTCACCGCTGATGCCCAGGGCATCCAGCTCTTCCTGAGAGAGCTGCCGCGTTGGATCAACAGGCGATTGCGACGAAGCACCGCCACTGTCTCCGCCGCTACAACTCTTGAGCAGCACCAGACCCACCACACACAGCAGCACGGGAACGCCAACCAGCAGCAGCTTGTTCCCCTTCAAAGTCATGAGTCACCTCCCAGGCGAACGCCATCCTCAAACGAGGCAGAGAAGGCACTGCCTCCCTCATGCGACAGAGGCAGCGCCTTGGACAGGCTCGTCCCCTGCGTCACGATGAAGGCCGTGGTGGTGTCCTCGAGACTGCCTCGACGCCCGAGTGTCGAATGCATGAAGGCAGCGCTATAGAGCTTGCCCTGCAACCAGCGTGGGTCGAGTTCGAAGGTGCGCGACGGATCGCGATTGGTGAGGCGCACCGCCGTGACTGTCCAGCCATTGAGTTTCCAGGCCGCCAATGGCGTCGCGCTCACCGGTAGCGACGGCAATAGGGATGGCATGCTGTCAGGCAGACGCATGGCGACCCGGTTGAGTCCGGGCACCGCCTCAATAGTCCGGGAGGGCGCGTAGAGGGACTGCGCCGCATAGCGAGTCAGAATGACCGGGGGCGGTGTTCCCGACGCCGGTGCATCACCTTCATCCGCCTTTGGCTTCTCAACCCCACCAGTTGCGCCAGCTTGCGAGTCGGTAGCCCCCGCGTTTTGTTCCGGGATGACCACTTGAATCTCTTCATCGCTGGCCCCTGTCGTCTTGGCGGTGAGATCAAACAGCACCACCTCATTGGTCTCGACGTCCTGAATGCGCACACGCTGCGTATCGAATGCCTTGTCAGCCTTGAGGTAGATGGCCCCGCCGGCGCTCTGCACCCGAAGCACGGAGGGATCGGCGATCTCGGATGGCAACCCGACCCGAACATTACGATCCAGCACGATCACGCGTTCCTGGCCGACAGGGAGATCGATGGGCAACGGTCGTCGATCCCAGTGCAATATCTCGACCGCCTGGGCCTGGGCGGCGACGAGTAGCAGTGACACACACACGCTGCCTCGCCAGATTTTTGTGGCCAATCCAGTCATGAGTTCCCCTCCTGATCCGGGATTTCCAGGCGCTCGGTGGGGCGAGCCAGACAGTCGATTTTGAGCCCCCACTTGTTGTGCTGCGGATCATCGTCGGCGCGCACGACACGCAGCGGAAAACGCATATAGACATCGCGAATGGACGTGCCTGAATAGGTCTCCTTGACGGCGAGATCGAGATTCACGATCCATTCGTCACGGGAGATGATCTCAACGGATCCCGGCCCCGTTGGCTCGTTGCTAAACCCTCGCCCTGGGATCTCGAAAATGCTGCGCTCACGCCCTTCGAGTTCATGGCGTTGATTTCGGTAGCGGTAATCCTCGTTGAGCTCGGCCTTGCACGACGGTGTCAGGAAGGGCTGATAGGCATACAGATTGCGGCGGTAGTCTTTCTGGCCATCGGTCGGCCAGCGATTGATCTGTTGCCACACGTAGGTGGTGAAGGCGTAAACCGATGATGGCGGCTTTTCCCACCACTTCTGGGTCGAGCCCGTTCTCAGGTCCGGCGGGATGGTGATCGTGAGATCCTTGGGTGCTGCCTGCCAGCCATACCACATGGCTCCAGAGGCCACTGCCAGGACCGCGACAATGGCGCGTAGGGTCGAGATATGCGCGTCTCGCGCGGACTGCGCGTTGCGATGACGACTCATCGAAGTCCTCCTTGGGGCCGCCGTTCTCGACCGATGCGATAGACGCTGGAACGGGTAATCAGTCGTTCGCCACCCATCGAGATGCCACGGGAAGCTAACTTCCAGGAAATCTGGCGATACAGCAGGGAAGCTGGCCTGCCACGACGCAGGCGGCGCATGATTGTGCCGCCGGCCCCCAGCGCACAGGCCATCCCCAATACCGCAATGGAGGGAGCCAGGGCGGGCATCCCGAAGACGATGGCAACCGGAATCCCCACCACCAGAAACGAAAGGAAGCCCGTCCCCGCCATCAACATGACTTCACGCATCGTCATGCCTCGAAAAACCACCGGGGGATCGTTGATCCGCTTCGGGAGAAAATCGATGCTCGCCATGGCCCCGTCCCGTTACTGCGAGAGGATCGGGCCAGCCTCGGTTCCCAGCCAGATGACGGCGAGGATGAGGATGACACCGGCGCAGAAGGTGATCCCGAACTTGCTCCACTCCCCGCGTGCCTGGGCTTCACGGAAGGCGGCAATGGCGGAAATGGCCACGAACAGGAAGGCGACCGTCGCCACGATCAACCCGCCCAGAATGGCAAAGTCATAGAGATAGCCCTGGGCGGTCGAACGAATCCCCCCGCCCCCCTGCGTCGGCTCTTCCAGTTCAGGGAGACCCTGCGCCCACGCCAGGCTCGGCAGGGTCGTCGCCACGCTGAATGCTACCACCAGGCGGCGAGCGCCCTGATTGGCCCACTGGACCGGTTTCATGAGTGCTGATCGAAGTTGCATCTTGAATGTCCTCACTGAGGGTGTGTTTGCCCGTTACGACTTGCGATGCCCGAAGGCGTGACCCCAACTTGGGGTTTTCCTGGCCGTTCTCGTCAGAGGAACAGCCACAGAAACAGCACGAGCAGCAGCAGTGCTCGCCACCAAACAACGCCGAAGATGTCGCCATCGACGCGGCCTCTCGCGAACCCGCGATAGGCCGAAATCAGAATCCAGGAGACGCACAGCAGGACAGCCACGCAGCCGAGTCCCGCCAACATCCAGTACAGCGGGCCAACCTCCATACCCGACCCGGCTTCGAACGCCTCCATCAGCGCCCCCGGTCATCGAGATAGTCGCCATCGAGCGGGCGTAACTCGCGCGGCAACAGCCGATCCGGCGCGAGGTAGCCATCGATGCCATGACTAATGGCCTCGAGATCGACTCTTAGACGAGGGATGTCGAAATAGACGCGAGTGGTAGCGGGATCCGCATTGGACTGACGCGCATCGATGCGATCGACCACGACCTTGATCTGCTCGATCTGGGTCTGGATCAGCGCCAGGTCACGCCGTTGGATCTCATCGATGTCATTGGCGAAGACGGGAGACAGCCCGCCCAGAGCCACCACAAGCCCAGTGGCGACAGCCAGGCATCGGGAGGAGCGTCGGAATTGCGAGTGCAGCGTCATGTTGGGATCCCGTCGAAGATGTTGACGACATGGATCCAGTGTCGAGAGGAAAGTCGATGGGATCAGCAGGAAACGTTAAGCCGATCGGATAGGTATTTTTCAGGAGAACAGCAAGAAAAAACCCGCTGGCAAGCCAGCGGGAACGTATGCAGGTAACACTGAGAAAAGGGGCTGCGAATGCCCCCTCCCCACTCACTAGACCAGAATAAAAAAGACCCCGCAAATGCAGGGCCAAACGGGGAAGTCGACATCGCGCTTTACGGCTGTCACAGATACTTTTTGAAGCTCGAGGTTGCCACCGCAATCATCAGCCCGAACAGCAAGGCACAGGGCAGTAGAAACAGGTTGGGATGAATCGAGAATGGCAAGGACAAGTAGATGAGCCAGCCGGTCAAAAAGATCGGCGTCACAAGCCGCTTGGCATGATGATAGATGAACGCGGATTCTCGCCCCGCGCCGAATCGCCGAAGATCGCGAGACACCAGGCCGTCCGTAAACCCCACCACCGCCGCGAGAAGAAACAACGGCGAGGTCAGAATAAGGATCACGCAGCGCGTCATCGTCATCAGGGTGACGAACATCGCCGCCTGCAGATAGGTTTTGAACGTACCCGCCCAACCCACCTCGTCAGCGCCATACTCGACCCAGCCGGCGATGCCGGTCTTGACGAACAACCACTGATAGGTGGTGTCGACGAAGGTCTGCGCGAACTGGACCGGTGACGAGACCAACAGCGAGCGCGTGAATTGGCTGTCGAGGTAACCCAGCTCGGAGACCATGGTCTCTCGGGCATGCTCGGATCCAGTTTGGCTGAACCAGCCGAAATAGATCCCCACCCACTCGATCACGATCGAGGTCAGGATCGAGAGAATCAGGATCCACAACAGGGTGAACGGTAACTTGATCAGGGTGCCGACCAAGCCGGTTCGCTTCTGCTCGGCCCGCTGCGCCGGAGCTTGTTCTGTTGCCATGAATCACTCCTCCTGTGCAACGACAGACTCCAACGCGGCCAAAGCCGCCTCGTCAGTCAAGGCGTCGAGGTCGATCGGCGCGGGCCGCAACGGTTCCCACCACTGTTCGCCGGTGCTGTACTGGTCACGCATGCGAGCAGCGATGTCCGCGACGTCCTTGGGTAGATCCTCGGTCTTGTCGTACTTCGGGAGCGGCATGCGTAGCTTCCACAACTGCCCACCCTCGAGTAGCGCGAATGCCTGTCCCTTGGGCAAGTTGATCACATCGTTGGGTACGATCATCTCGACGGACTCGGTGCCGATACGATCGCCCGCCGAGCTGGAAAAATCCTGGTCACTGTTCACATCGGCATTGTCGCTAGCCATGGAGACCATCAACCGCGTGCTGACGTTGACCTTGGAGAGTTGATCGGTCAGCAGGCGCGCGGTTTTCTCCTCCCGGACCCGGAGCATGATGACGTTGTTGAAGTTACCCACCACCTGGCCGGCCTTGGCGGCATTCCCGATCCGCGCCTCGATATCGGAGAGCGTCTGGGTATAGGCCGTGACCTGAATACCGGCACCACCGCCCTTATTGATCAGCGGAATGAACTCATCACCCATGAGCTCATTGAACTCATCGCAATGCAGGTTGATCGAGGCTTTCTTGCCTCCGGTTCCCGGCAAGCCATCTTCGGTCCCGAACTTGTAGATATGGCCAGCCACCGACACGATGTCGGCGAACATGGAGTTACCCACCGCTTGCGCCACTTCGAAATCCGATAGGGCATCGAGCCCCACGTAGACGATGCCCTTCTTGCGAATGATCTGCTGCCAATCGATGATCGGGCGCTCGTCCTCGATATCGGTGTAATCGGGGCTCAAAAGCTCGGCGATCTTGCCGCTGGTCAGCTTCTCCAGCAGAGGCAACAGCGAGGCGACGATCTTGTCGAAATACGTCTTGTCGTAGCGCACCGCCGACAAGAGCCCATCCAGCACCGGATCAGTCAGCGTCTCGATCACCTCGGGGAGCTGCAGGTACTGCACGATCGCCACCACCCGCTTGTGACGCCCCACCATGTTGCGCGGCATGTTGCGATCGTTGAGCTTGCCCTCGATCTCGGTGATCGTCTGATTGGCCCCAGCGATCTGCGCTTCGAGGGTGGTCTGGACGTACTGCATCAACAGCGCATCGATGTTCACCACATCGGACAGAATCTGGTTATAGGTCGGGCGCTCGCCAAGGGCGTGGCGCGCGCGCGCCACGATATTGACGAAGCGCCAGGCGAACTGCCGAAAAGCCGCACTATTGCCTTCACCCGATAACTGCCCTGTCACGCGGGTCGAGACCTCGGATAGCCGAGAGAAGCGCCCCACCGCATTATAGCGACACGAAATATCCGGCCAGCCCAGATGGAAGATATAGAACTCATCACCCCGCCCCGCCTTCTGCGCTTCGGTGTACATGCGCATCATCAGGTCGGCATCGCCCTTGGGGTCAAAGCAGATGGTGATGTCGCCCCGGCGAATGTCCTGGGTAATCAGGATCTCGGCCAGGCGGGTTTTGCCCACGCGCGTGGTCCCTTCGACCAGGGTATGCCCTACCCGCTCTCCCAGCGGCAACCAGACATCGCGTTCCTTCCACTCCACCGCGTGAAGAATAGGGCTGCCACCCACCGGCGGCAGTGGCCGCACCGGATTCAGGGGCGTATCCGCTCTCATTACTCGGGCAATGGCTTCACCGAGAGGGTTTCGCTGCAGACGGTGTTCCCAACGTCGTGCAGCATCATAGGCAGGGCTGGGTTTGACGTAGGACTCGGCGGCGGGCTGTCGCGCTTCATGCACGCGCTGCGTATGTCGCGCCTGCCACTGAAATCCCTTGCCCAGCCACAGATGGCGCTTGCTGACGGGCACCTGGCGGCTTGAGAGCGCGAAGCGTGGCAGCCGACGCATATTGCGGCGGTAGCGCAGCACGGTCCATGCCTGGCGTAAGCGCCAAAGGCCAAACGCCAGAAAGCCGGCGGCGGTAATGAGACCCACGCTAGGTGCCAATGCCAACGACCAGGGAGCCCACAGCGACAAGGCGGCACAGCCAAGACAGACCCAAAAGGTATAGAGCTCGACGGCAGGTCGCAGCAGGGATTCCAGGGGGTGGTTATGGCTCATCCGTATTCCCCTCCCACCAGGTCTCCATCGGAATGACCTCACCGTGATCCAGAGAGACCTCATGCTGGTCGAAAAACGCCTGGTAGCCATTGAGATGGGCTTGGCAAAAGATTTCTAACTGCGCCAAGGGCAATCGGGGCGAGTAGACATGGCCTGGTCCGGCTTCCAGATTCAGGATCTGGGCATCGCCCCCTTCATACTCACGCAGGTCCCCTCCCGTCATATCCATGGCCATTCCGATATGATCGAGTCCCTTGGCAAACTCGCCGACCATCACCTTGATGGGCACATCATCAGCGGGCAGAGCCTGGGCGGGCAGATGCGTCACGCCCCCTTTGACGTAAGCCGGCGCCATCAGCTCATAAAGCCTACCGTCTCGATGGAAGATCACTCCAGGCATGAGTGCGAGCGCATCGATATCCTGCCATCGCTCGTGAACAAAACAGCTTACGACCGACATCGCGTTGAGCTCCTAGATAAAGTTATTGTTCAAGACCGCGAGCACTGATCAGCACCGGGTAATGCTGTAACCCCAATCGCCCGGCGAGACCATCACCGGACACAGGGCGCAGCTCCAGACCCTCCGCCTCGGCGCGAAGCGCCTGCAGAGATGGCTCGTCCTGGACCTGAACGACCAACCCCACCGCGTTCATGTCACGCAGGATGTCTCCACGCTGGGCTAACCAGTCGCGCGAGAGCGCGTCGTCACCGATCAAGAAAATGGGCGTGAAGCCTCCTGGCAGTTGCAGCTCACGGGGCGTCACGGTGCCCGGCGTCAGCCGCTCGCTCGCCACAGGCAACATGTCCGCTTCGCTGAATGGCTGGGTACGCCGTTGAGTCACACCGATCTGAGGTGAGTAACTCTCGGATGCCGAGACACCCGCACCACCAATCGGCGCAAAATAGCGACGTGTCGGCTCACCGCCATGATCGGCCACTACCTCAAGATCCGGGAGACCAGGAGGACGTTGAACCGGCGCTTGGGCGTGTGCCAGAGAGAGCCCCGACATCAACACCAGCGTGAGCCAGATGCGGCGTTTCATGATCCTGACGGTCATGGTTTCACTCCTGTAAAGATCAACGGCTCGCGACTTCGGCCATCCACTGCCGCTGTGTTGGCGTCACCCAGGTGACGGCACTGTCATCGGTGGCCAGGGGTTCCGGTGTCACCCAGGTGAGATCGTCGGGGTCCGACGAGCGACGTGCTGCAACGACCTTGGACGGCGGCGTAAAACCACCAGACTCACGAGCCGAGGATGAGGGCTGAGCCCGTGCAACCAGCACGGCTACCGAGGGCGTTTGCAAGGAAGGTGTGGCACCCAGTGCCGCGAGCTCACGGCTGACGATGGCGCGATAGCGGGCGGCGGGCTTGCCACCCGCCGGACGGTGATAGCGACCGGCAGCAACGACCCAATCACCGGAGTCATCGTGGTATTGCCGTAGTAGCCGTGCCGCTTCATCGAGGTTCGCGTAGGGATTCAGCCCCTCACAGGGATCGGCGAAGCGACGCCCTTGGCCGAACAACTGGGGCTGCCAGCGAACGTTAAGCTGGGCAATGCCCACATCAATGATCTGTGTCGCCTCGAGCGCATCGCGTAGCGCCTGACACGCGGACTGACGATCACCGAAACGCATTGATTTGCCGGCAACGTTCAACGTCCAGGGCCAGGGCCGCACCCCGGCGTCCAAACGCGTTTTGGATTCGGCACTGGCAACGGCATAAAGGACTTCGGGGGGAATGCCATTATCCTCGGCTGCCACGACATAGGCCGATGGGATATCGACGCGAGGTGCGCAGAGTGCAGGCGTCGACAATGCCAATCCTACCGCTGTCGCCATCAGACACAGCGCGAGACGCCCCCCCTTCCGTGATCTCATCATCCCCTCGGCGCGACACGCGGAAGCTCGGACGTGTCAACGTCCAACGAGCCACCGTGGTTTAAGGTAATGCCGCCTGCCCGAACCTGCTCGGGAGGGATGCCCACCTTGGCTGCCCAAGCGCGGATCCGGCGGTCATCGCCGTTAGCATCGACCACCCAAATATCCATGGCCGCGCCCCGGCTGATCAGTCGCTTGACCGTGGCCACGCACTGCTCACACCCTTGCGTGGCCACGACGACATTCAAACGTTGCGACGACACCCCAGCACTGGAACCGAAGACCGACTGCGTTGCATCTTGCCCCCCCTTGGTCGTGAACGGATGCACCGGCCGGTCGTTGGGATAGAGACGAGTCCACGCGTCATCGTAAGCACGCTGAAACGCCAGCTCGGCCTCGACACGCTTGCGTTCGGCCTCGACCAACATCTCGGCATATTTCTGACGCTCGGCGTCGCTCTGCGCTTCCAGACCCAGCGCGGTCAGCGGATCCAAGTCCGGGGACCAGGTGCCGCGCGGCCCCAGCATGATCGACTGATAGCGCTGGTACTCTTGCTGATCGAGGCCCCAGGCTTGTGCCGGGCGTTGGGCACTCTGGTCGATCTGTGTCTGATCAATCCGTGTTGCCTGAGTCTCCTGCCCTTGTTGCGCCCAGACTGGAACCGACACGGCGGCCAGCAAGGCGATGGAGCCAATCCACTCTCTCCGAACCCTTGGAATCATCGACACGGGAATCCTCCTTATGGAACGGGCATGACGACCGTCTGGCCATTAATGGAAAACGCAGCCGAATGGCCAGAGATCGATGACAAACGCCAGTTCCCAAGGCGCTCCCCGACCCCAAGCAAACGCAGATCGCGAAGGCTGGCAGCCGGTCCTGATGAAATCGCCAGGTAGTGTCGTCCGCCGCGCAGCTCACTTCCGGCAATGGAGAACGAAGGAGAAGGCGGTTCGGGACGCCGCTGGCGTGTTGGCGTTGATGCCGATTGGCGGGGCTTGGTCGTCGCTCGCAGTTTGCGTACCGCTTCGATGCCCTTCTCCAACTCTTGCTGCTTCTCGAGCGCCGCTGCGAAACGGGTATCGACCGACGCCGAGAGCTCATTAACGCGTTGCGACAAGGCTTTCAGCTCATCCGTGAGATCCACTAGATCCACTGACGGCGTCTTCGCCAACTGATCCGCTTGCTGTGACAACGCATCTCGAACGGTAGAGAGCTCCCCGGAAAGGTCTTGCTGTGACTGTGCCTGGGCATCCCTCGCCTGTTGCAGCGAGTTGATGGAATCCCGAAGCTGGTCGATCGTTTGTTGCTGCTCCTGCACCACTGATGAGAGTGTCGGCCCGGTGTCTTGAGCGTTGCCTTTCACCCACAGAAACACCCCGCCCAACACGACCAGTACCAGGACAACCAGGATCAACACGCGCATCAGACCGAAACGCGTCTTGCGCTCGCCAACAGGTGTGAAACCCTGCGTTTTCGCCGTGTCTTCCATGCCTTCGGGCATATCAGGAATGATCTTGTCTGCCATGGTTTACCCCTTGACCAGACGCTGGTCGCGAACCTGGTAGCACACCATCCGCGCAATCGGATCGGCCTGCACCTCGAATGCCGGGCCACCTAGTACCTGCAACGCTTCGCGAAGCGGCATCGGCCCCAGGTCGAAGTGGGCAGCCGGTAGCGGGCGACTATAGAGCAACTGCTGTGGCTCTCCCTGCGCTCGGCAAAGGCCGAATCCCGTGTGTTGCAACGTGTAGCGGATTCCGTCCTCGACAGAGGGATTGAGTGACGCGGGAATCGAGATATCGACGACCTGTTCCAGCAGTTCACGCTGTTGCAACGTCGCCTTGGCCGACACCAGGGAGTAGCGTCCACCGCGAAGCACCTCGACACGATCGTCACGGTTATATCGGCGATCCCTATAGACATCCGGCTCGACATCATGCGTCGGCTGATCCATCCCGGTCGTGACAACCTGCGAGGAGGATCCAGGCTGGGCCGGCTTGGTGATGTCGATGGTCACCTTGTCCGCATCGGGGTACTGCGCAGCGAGGCGCTCGCTTTCGGAAGGTGGCTGCGTTTGCTGCTGGGCACAGCCAGCCATCAACGCAACGAGGAATGCTAAGGGGAACAGCCGGGCTTTATTCGGGAAAGTCATGGGTGGAGCCTCGCGCGGAAACCGGAATGATCATGATCAGGTTCACCGTGCCGGAGGCGGGGAAACGCTGCGACGGGAAATGTTAATTGCACCAGCGGTCCTTTTTGCAGGCACAAAAAAAGCGCCCCGGAGGGCGCTGGATTCAGTATGGGATCACTTCCGTCATGTCGTTTATCGTCGCAATCATCTGCCGATCATGGGGCTTTCGGGCACTCCACCCGCACCCGAGATAACCCGCGCAGAACGTCAATGCCTGCTCGGTCGTCTTGAAGTCCTTCAGGAATGTCGCGAGATTGGTGGTTGGTGGCCGCACATACACCGCCATCATGTTCCACTCGTCTCGATACCCCACCTCCAGACTGGCTTGGGCATCGGCAGCGCTAGCCACGATCGCATCGCCGTTGGGACCGCGCCCCGCGATAACCAGCCCAGGAGGCACGGATCCACAGGCTCTCAAGCCCACGACATCCAGCACCTCACCGTGCCATTGACTACCGGCAGCACATTGCCGCGCGATGGCCGCTAACGCCTGAGCGTTGGTTCTGTATGGGCCATGCTCGAAAGCCACGACCGCGTAGGCATTGTCGACCACTGCCAACGACCAGCCCTCCTCGTCTGATGGAAACGGGGCATAACCGCCATCGATCAACGCGTGGTATATGTTTTGAGGGGTTTCACTGTCCCACTCATCGCCAGACAGCTCTGCTCGGATCCGCTGCAGCAGTACCTGATCCTCGGTCGGGGCCAAGGGATCATCACCACCGCAGTTCAGTTCCTCACAGAGGTAGTCGATGTTGACGACCTGCAGGCTATCGCCCGCGATCTCCAGAATTTCCGACGGTATGTCATCCTCCGGTGCCCGTTGCAGAAATCGCAGGGCGGCGAGAATGACGTCGATATCCAGGCTCGCCAGGGTGTATTTGAGAGACTTGCACATGAGGTAGCTCCTTCATGTCGAATGGTGGAGCCACCCCATCGGGAATGGCCCCGATTGGGTGAATGATTTCAGATGAGATTCAAATCAGCGTGAGCCGCGTCATCGAACGCGTGGCGAAGGCATCGAGCGCCTTCTCAGGGGAATCCCCTGAGAAGGGTCTATCCTGCGTATCGAACTCGATCCAGGGACCGTGACCATCTTTACGTTCCACGTCGTACGCTTGGCGCAAGTGACCGATAGGACACGCTGGCCCGGCAGAAGCGCCTTCATAGACGCTGTGAGATTTACCGTTTGCCGAAATCTGCAGGCAGTAAGGTTTCATGCGGATGGCTCCAGTGAAGAACGGAGCCATCCCACCGGGAAATGGCCCCGAGTGGGAGGGATAATGTTAAGTCCGCTAGGCGGCGCTATACTTCAACGCGCTCTCGGTCGGATCTCCAACGACGTTGCTCCAGCGATACCGCCATAGCTTGCCGTCGCCATCCTTGCCAATGAAAAACGTCGCCGTGTGGGCACGCACAAACGTGACCGGCGTCGTTCTTTGACCATTGGCATCCCAGCCAGCCGCCATCTGAATCACCGTACCCGCAGGCATCTCGCTAGCGAGCGTCTTCTGACGTTTGATTTTCAGACGATGCTGACGGCAAGCCTCGCGCCATGCCACAGCAAACTCTGACTGCACGTCGGACTGTTTCAAAAGCCGCTCCGGGCAGTCGTAGTAGTAGGGATGCATGGATTCATCCATGTCCTTGTAACCCCAGCCTCGATCACCTTCGCGACGGCTGCAGGGAGATGGCCCCGACAACAGATACACCGTGATAAAGCGGTAATTCTGCTCCGGCTTGAAGTACAGCAGGTAGAGCACGTTGCCCCGAAGGGAGTGGTCTATGATCTCGAATCGTCCCGGCTCGTTATGCTCATCGAAGATGTGGCGAACCAGTTCGTCGCGAGATGTCGTGGTGTAGGGGACAGTCCAGCCCATGGGAGTTCTCCTGAGTGTGGTTGCATCAGAAGAGACGTCCCCTACAGGGAGCGATCTCCCCTGATGGGTCATGAAGGGTGTGAAACGACAGAACGCCCCAAGGGGCGTTCTGATCGAGGGAGGGCGAAACCTGGTGGCTTCTTCCCGATTTACTGTGTCTTGAGTTCTTTGCGCCGATTGTCTTCCCGATGGATAGCGCGGAAGCTACCCGTCAGGATGACAGCCGATGCCACAAGGAATGGCAGCATGACAAGCGCGTAAGACGAGAAATTGCTCATTGACCATCAGCCTCCTTGGCTGTGTCCGCAATTTGTAGATCCAGTCTAACCTTGCCATAACAGCTCAACAAGGCAATGACCAGCGCCAGTGTTCCTGCAACAGCACCGCTTAAGGCACTCCCAGCGGGACCAATCACGGCACCCACGACACAAGCAGCCAGCACGGTTGATGCGATCCGTTCAAGCGCCTCTGACAGAGCTCGCCATAGCTGCAGGCGGAACAAAGGATCTTGATTCATCGGCATATCTCCAGAGTACTGCGCGGAGAAACACCGCCCGTTTGGGGAGTGAATCCCCAAGCGGGTGGAATGAAAACCGACACTGACGGGAAGCGAACTTCCCGATCAGCGCGGCGAGTAAGGTGAGATCAAGCGGCGACCGTTTCGGCAGCCCCTACCGAGCCCATGTCACCGGTCTGCGGCGCAGTGCCGGCATCCGATGACCGAGCCTCATCCTGCTGAGTGTTGGTCTCTATCGAGGCCGTCTCGTCGCGCCGGGGCGCTTCGTAGACTTTCTCGCCATCGACCTTCACCCAGTTGATGAACAGCAAACGCGCCTTGAGGCTAACGGCAGTTTCACCTGCGCGGTCGCCCTTGGTACGCGTGAACGTATCGGTATAGAGATCACCGAGTTTGAAACCGATCAGAATCTTGGGCTCAGCAAGCCCCTTCTCCTGACGATCGGCCACGGTGGCGCTGAACTTCTTGACCAGTTTCTGGGCTTCCTGACCGCTAACGCGGCAGTCGAAGCGACGATAGTCCACATCATCGGCAGGACCGGTGAGTGCCGATATGTCGCAAGCCCAGAAGGCATCGCCACGTTTCGGGGTCACTTCGCGGATCCGGTTTACGTAACCGACGCCAGTGATGTGCAGGTCGAAGAATTGAGTATCGTTAGACATGGTGTTGCTCCTTTCGGATTGAGTCGACGGAATCCGGGAGACACACCATCCCCATCGGGGAGGTGAATCCCCGGTGGGAGGTACGGCGAGTGCCGTGAATTTGGAGGTAGCATCCAACTCTTGCGAGCGCCGCGTCTCAGGATGCGTTGCGGCGTTGGGATTGCCCCAAAGGGCTAAGGGCGCTGCTATTACCGTCAGCAGCCAACGTGGTACACCATCAGATTACGCCATCGATCGATGGCGTCAACCCAGGATCATCAATCGCAAGGTGGGGCAAGCGATCAGGATCGCCCGCCTCGCCTTGGGATTGAGGACCAGAACTGCGCGTAAGGGTGCCACCAAAACCGGTATCGGGCGGCGAGATCAGGTTGCCATTATGCCAGCACGCTAGGCATGCCCTCGTAAACATGCATCGCGATGCCACAGCATCCAGTCCCGACTCATGGCGTTGGACCGGTAGGATTGTGCGCGGATCCCCGCACAAAAGGAGCCCAGGGGTCAGGCGATGGGCCTCGCCGATGAAAAACAAAGTCCAACCGGTCAGCAAGACATCCCTGGAGAGATGCCTTGCTGACCGGTCAAAACGGGAAGAACAAGAGATGGCCGACAACCGGTCGGCCTGTCTAACAATGAACCTGGAGCCCTATGTACGCCAATACAGTGCAAAGTAACTTGCGGGGGGCACGCGGTCTCACCAGGCGTCGCGCTTTGGGATTGGACCACTGAGGATCCAAAGGGACCGGCTGATAACCGTCAGTCGGCAACGGGGTACGGCTCTGATTATCCAGCAGCATTGCCTACCTGACAAGATGTTATCGACCTCTTCCTGCCGTGGTGGTCTTGGTCTTCTGACGAGAACCTCCTTTCCGCTTACCCTTCTTCCCGATCGGCTTGGTGCCATCGCAATCCGGGTAGCGGGAACACGACCAGAAGGGGCCAATGCTGCTCTTGCGTTGGCGCATTTTGGCCTGACACTTCGGGCAGGTTTCGCTCGGCGCTTCCGGGAGATTCAATTGAGGCCGCTGGAGCGCCAGGTCGACGAGTTTCTTCACCATCACCGTCTGGCGTGACATGAAATCATCCAATGTCATCTGCCCCTCGGCCACCAGGTCCAGCGCTTGCTCCCAAAGCGCTGTCATGCCCGGATTGCTGATCTGCGGCGGCAACGCTGCGATCAGCCCCTGCCCTACGGGGGTAGAAACGATGGTCCGGCCCTTCTTGCGAATAAACCCCCGCTTGAGCAAGGTCTCGATGATACCGGCACGGGTCGCCTCGGTGCCGATGCCGGCACTCTCTCGAAGGCGGGCTCGCAACCGTTCATCCGTAACGAACCGAGCGGCATTCTTCATCGCTGAAATCAGCGCCCCCTCGGTAAAAGGCTTGGGTGGCTGAGTCTGACGATCCTTGACCAGGATATCCCTGACAGAACAGCGCTCCCCCTGACGGAGAGGCGGGAGCGCCTGCGCACCGGCACCCTCCTGCTCATCGTCGTCACCGTCCTGCCCTTTGCCCTTCCCTCGGGGGAATAGCGCTTTCCAACCCTCGACCCGCACCTGGCGTCCCGATGCCATGAATGTCTCGCCGGATAGATCAAGACGCACATCGGTCTGATCGTATTCATGGGCGGGCAGGAACTGTGCCAGGTAATGCCGCCGGATGTGATCGTAAACCCGAAACTCGTCATCGCTCATGCGATCAATCCGGCAAGGTGCCGTGGTAGGAATGATCCCGTGGTGGGCCGTGATCTTGCTGTCGTTCCAGACGTGGCTCTTGAGCGTCTGATCCAGACGTTCGATCAACGGAGAGAGCTTCTGATCCGACTGCAGGAGCGCCTTCACGACCACCCCAACTTCGGAGAGCATCGACGTCGGCAGGTAGCGGCAGTCGGTACGTGGGTAGGTTGTTGCCTTATGGGTCTCGTAGAGTGACTGGGCAATATCGAGCACCTGCTGGGCACCAAAGCCAAAACGCTTCGAGCACGCTTGCTGCAGCGTACCCAGGTCCATCACCAACGGCTGCGCCTCGCGCTTGCGTGATGTTTGGACCGACGCCACTATTGCCGGGCCGTTCTGGCAGCGGGCCACCACCGCCCGCGCCGAATCCTGGTTGATGCAACGCCCTTCCTCGTCGAGCCAGTCCTCGTTCGCCGGCAGCCACTTCGCCCGGAATGCTCCACCTTCCGCCTGTAGGTCCGCAACCACTTCCCAGAACGGCTTCGGCACGAATTTCGCGATCTCCTGGTCGCGCCTCACGACCAGTGCCAGTGTCGGTGTTTGAACCCGCCCTACTGACAATACGCCCTGGTGTCCTTGCTGCTGAGCCAGTACCGAAAACGCGCGGGTCAGATTCATGCCGACCAGCCAGTCGGCACGGGAACGGCCCAGTCCCGCCTGATACAGCGGATACGTCGACTCTCCTGGACGGATACTGGCCAGCGCCTTTCGAATCGATGCCTCATCCAGCGCGGAGATCCAGAGCCTGGAGACGCGGCCCTGATATCGACAAGCGTCGAGGATTTCACGCCCGATGGTTTCACCCTCGCGATCAGCATCGGTCGACACCACCACTTCACTACTCTGCTTGAGCAGCCCCTGGATCACCTTGAACTGCTTGCTGGCATCCTTGCGCACCGTGTTCTTCCACTGCGCGGGCTGGATGGGTAGCGAGTCCAGCGACCAGCGCTTGAGTGCCGGGTCGTAGGCTTCGGGTGGAGCTTGTTCAAGGAGATGGCCGAAAGCCCAGGTGACGACCACGCCATCGCCCTGAAGGCAGCCATTGCCTTTACGGGTCGCACCCAGCACCGCGCCAATATCGCGAGCCTGAGAGGGTTTTTCGCAGAGGAACAATCGAGACATGTCACCGGGCCTCACAGGATGTGTATGTCCCCAGCGTGACGGAGAAGACCGATCGAATCAGCAGAAAACGTTAATTCTCACCATGGCGACAAAATGACTCTCCCGTAAAGCAGATACCCACCCCAATCCGAAATGACGCCACATCATGGGCATGGGCATGGGCAGTCAGTTCAATGTCGCATTCAGTCGCTGGGTCAGCGCTGACTCCATGGCATTGCCATCGTAAGGCAAACGGTCATCAGCCGGTGCCCAACTGTAGTGGATCCTGGACCCCGAACCGTTCTTCTGAATCTGCACCCGCTGCAGGATCGAATATTGCGTGCCACCGAGGGTCTGGGTGCCGTAATCGCCCAGGTCATAGAACGAGCCTGGCGTTACGGTATGTCGCCATGCGGCATCCCCCATCTGCCATTTGGACATCGTGTTCCCCTGCTCGAAATCGCCTTCCGCACGGAATCCAAAGGCGGGCTTGATGCGTGCATAAGCCGTGTCGACATCCAGCGAGCTCTCCACGTCGACCGAGCCTCGCTGTGGCCCTAACGCGTTCACATCCACGGATTCGCCCTGAGCATTCGTCGCCACCTGTTGCGGCGTCTCGTTAGGGTCATAGTTGAGTGGCTCACCCGTGATCGGATTGTTGATGCAGGTCACGCAGACACCATTGGAGTAGTAGTGATCCTTGGCGGCACAACCAGAGAGTGCCAGCCCAATCACAACAGCCATCCCCGCGATCTTGATTTCCATGTCCGTGTCTCCCGTCCAGTTAGAGGGCTTGCGTGCCTTCAAACTCGCGATAGTTGAGGCGGTGTTTTTCTGAGGTATTGAGCTGATGTATCCAGTCGGCCAATTGATAGGCGTTTGGCTGAGCAGGGATTTTCAAGATGGGATGAGAACGGTCGACGGTATCCAGAACCACCGTCCCCAATCCGAGCAGACGCTCCGTTAGCGAGCGGTTGGTGGTGATGTCCCGGATCCGCACCAGCTCGATCTGGTCTCGCCGACGACTCAGGATGCCGCGCGTGTACTCGAGACGCTGATTGGAGAACGCATAGGAGGAGGTTTTTAGGACAAGAAGCTGGAATGCCACAGGAAGCAAGCACACAGCCCAGATCACAATAAGCAAGCCGGCGACCACGCTCTCGGATGCCATGTCAGCGAGAAACCCATACGCCCCCAGGGCATAGAGGACCAGGAAGGTCAGACACGCCCCCATCACGACCCAGCTGATGAATGGCGCGATCAGCACTTTGACCGACGGTTTCACCGTGACGAGCGAGACTTCCTGCGTGGCCGAGTTTCCTGCCACCAGGTTTGCCATATCGGTGTCGGGATCCACTAGGTTCGGGTCCACCGTTCACTCCTTGCCGACCTCGGCCTCGGGTTGATGAGCCGCCTGGCGCTGCTGTTCCAACACCGCCTGCTTAGCCTCGGACTTCGCCAACCTCTTTGCCTGACGCTCGCAGTCATCCTCGATATCGGATAGCCCCTGGCGAGTCATTGGTTCATCGAGCTCCGCGAGTCCCGATCGCAGAGTTCTTGCGACACATCCGTCACCGATTGATGCTTGGCGAACGTCAGCCCTTGGCAACGGTTGGGAATCGTAGACTCCCTCAGCCCCGAATCCAGACAGTCCCATCATCACAACTCCCATAACGGCGTTGCGCCAGGAGCGGAGAACGCACCCGCACACGATGAGAGCAAGGCCGGTCAGGGCAAAGATGACCGCCACGAAATAGCCAATTTCCGCACCTGTCATTCATCATCCCCTTGACCGCTCCCCGCTGGATTCGTCCACTCGCCCTCCGGCCCAGCCGCCTTGGCATAAGCCCCCTGCTGTGTGGCTGGCGAAGATGGTTGTCGAGTGGACTGTCCCTGAGCGGGCTCCAGGACGACTTGTGATACTCGGTAAGGCAGGATCCCGACGCGATCGGCCTGGACCTTGAAGGCCGAGCGATCTTCGCCGGTTTCGCGGTCCTGCCAGGTATCCTGCACCATCCGCCCTGACACCATGACCCGCATGCCTTGCTGGTACAGATTTGCCCAGGCTTGGGCATCGCGATGCCAGATTTCGACGTTGGCCCAGAAGCCCCCTCGATCGACCATGCCGGAATCGGTCAGGACCAGATTGTCGAAACGGACGTTGACACGCAGCAAGGCTCTCGGAGCGTCATTGCCGTTACCGGGAAAGGTACGCAATTCTGGTTGGGTGCCGATGTTGCCTTCACCGTAGAAGCGGGTGCTCATGACAAAACCTCGATAAGGGGGTGTCATGACACTGTGTCCAAAACCTGCCCATCGATCAGTCAAGAATGTTAATCAGGATCGGCATGGTTTCTGCACTGATTCACTACTATCAGTGTTTGGCGTAAATCGTTTCGACGGCCTCAATCTCCTTGATCAGCCGATTCAAGCGAGTCACTTGCCGGGTTACTGCCGCCGTCTTGGCATTGAAGACCAGACGTTCGGTCTCGATCTCGATCAGCTTTCGGCGCATACCGCTGGAGATGCCGCCGTACTCCAAAACAGCCTCGAGTAACTTGCGCCCCATCTGGGTCTGCGCTTTATCTCGCCACTGAATGGGACGGACTCGTCCGCCATGAGTATTGTGCGGTTTCAGCCACAGCCCGACCTGGACCACGGTTGGGTTGTGCCGATTGGCGATGTCGGCTGACTCTTGCCACAACGCCTGGCATTCATCCAACAGCTCATCCCGAAAACGAAGAACCTCCCCCTTACCCTTAAAGGGTTTTAAAAGGCCCTTTGCGTACTGGTTCAGTGCAAAATGTCGTGATCGTTCCAGTGCAGGCGTGGCGGTCATGGTCATGTCCTGTCGGGAGTTAATAGGCTGGCTGCGTCAGTGCTCAACTTTGAGTATTCGATACCCGAGCCCCAGAAGGCCGAGCGTGATGACAAACGCCGGGAAAGACACCATCCAAAACCACCGCTGAAATTGTTCTCTATCCAGCGTCAGGCGGCCATTGGCAATCCGACTGTCCCCAGGATTTGTCAGTCCGGCGGTGTCGTAAAGCCATGCAAAACCGAAATGCAGGCCCATCAGCAGCCCGAGTGTTCCCACGCAAACCACACCGACAATCATCGGCTTTGAGGCGCTACCAGTCGTTTCCGTGTCCTTGGGGGACATTGGATAGTTCCTCCTTTGTTGCCACTGCCAACACCTGGCCCATCGTTCTGGCGTGTTGGTGGCACCAACACCTGCCTCATCGTCCTGGAGTGTTTCCACTGGAAACACCTGGCCCATCGTTCTGGCGTGTTGGTGGCACCAACACCTGCCTCATCGTCCTGGAGTGTTTCCACTGCCAACACCTGCCTCATCGTGAGGATTCGTCCGATTGAGGCTGGGCCGGTGTTGCCTCCGCCTCCTCGTCTGAGTCATCCCCAAGCAACCCCATCGGCTCAATTTGCTCACCGTCCCGATGAATCGCTGGGGCAAACTCGCTTCGCCGTGTGCCTTCCAAAATGTCCTGGGGCAACTCTCCAAATTTCTCTCGCGCCGCCCGCGCCTTGGCGTTGTTCGCAGCGAAGTCATCTCTCGTCGCGCCGCTGAAACCAGGAAACTTGACCGGGAAGTTGCACAGGGAGCGCATGGCGTGGCCGCCCTGCACGCGGATCATCTGCTGTCGTTGGTTGTTGCCGAGGAGCCCAATGTGATGTGCCAGCAAGACATCTCTGACGATCCCGTCGTAATCCATCAGTAGCATCACGGCCTTCCAACCAAACTGCCCGCCCGTGAAAACTGGGGTCACGTACGGCTGTTGGCTCATGTTACGGCTGACGTCCAATCCCTCCGGGATGGCTTCCAGGATGTTGTCGACGCGCTGTCGCACCTGATCCAGCGCTTGCTTGGTCTCATCGAGCTTCTGTTCCAGGCGTAGCAGCCAGTCATCGGCATAAGGATCATCCTTGCCAGCGGCAATGTGGATCCGCCCACACCACAGCAGGTACTGCTTGAGCCCAATGATCTGGGTCTTGCCGCTTTCGACGCCCCGGCCGTGCCATAGCAACACCGATGGGTAGGTATGCAGGGTCATCTCGATCTTGCTTCGTAGCTGCCCAACACGGGGCTCGGTGCTGGCCATGGATCCTTACCTCGGTCAATGCACTGGATGGGGCTCCATCCTTGACGAACACCGGGTCAACACCATAGGGAAAACGTTAAATGGAATTCGTCGGGTTTCTTCGTATCCCCAGCCGCGTCAGCATGGCTTGGCGCTTCGCTTCGGTTTCTTCGGACAGGGGCTGCGGTGTTGCCAACGGCACCACACGGTTTGGCATGGGACGCGGCTGGGGCGGTGCCGCGCTACGCCGCTTGTCCGCGACGGATTGTCCAAACTGGGTGAGTTGGAAATCCCCGCTCACTGCGCGCTTGGCCAGCGTGTGCAAAAACGCCATGGGAGATTTCACCTTCCCGGCATCGAGACGACCGGCGGCCTCGTCGACTACCGCTTGCCGAACATCGTTTGGCAATCCGGTCAGCATGAGCGACACGGCTTCACGTTGATCACCGGACAGTTCGAGCGGCCATGACCACACCAGCGGCGTCACGGATGCCTCGCGCGCCGTAGTATTACCAACAGAATTTGTATTACACCGTACTGTAGTACCGCGCGATGCGTCGGAAACTGCGTCGTAACCCACTGAATTTCGCATGAGTTTCCGCTGGGAACTGGGGATCGCATCACTGGGAAACTCACTGAGTTTCCGTTGGGAACTGGGGGAATCTGGCTGAGTTTCCATAGGAAACTGGGCTTCGGGGGACAGAGTTTCCATAGGAAACTCTGTATCGACTTGCTGCTTTGCCCGCCGATCGAGCCAGGCCAGCCGCGTCGGTGTATCCAGCACGCCGCTATCAGCCAGCTCCTGCTTAACGCATTCGGCGACCGCTGCCACGGCCTGATTGCCGTGGTGTGAGCACTGGATGACGTAGGCCAGATAATCGGGATCCAACGCCAGGGATTCACCGGCGGCCAGGGGCTCGTCATGCAGTACATAGACATTGCCGATCATCCGACCGTTGTCGGTGTTCCTGGCCTTCATGCCGAGCGTCATCCAACGAGTCAATCGGAGAATCGCGATGACGCGTGCCACCGTCTTGCGCGATGCTCTGCGGTTGGCACCGGATCGCAGTAGTGGCTCAAGCTCGTCGTAGGTGGGAAAGGCGGTGGTGCGATCGGTGTTGGACAGTAGCCGGATGACCTGCCATCCGAGGACGTCGACAGCCCCCAGCCGACGATCGAGGAGTAGGGCTCGCGGCACGGTCTCATGGGGGTTGCCCATGAATAACAGACCGTCGAGCCCTTCCACGTCAGACGCCGTAGCATCACCACGGCGCTGAGTCATTGAGGAGGCGGCGCGTCCAATGAGCGCCTGGTAGTGCTTCATCAGGCAACTCCTACGCGCATGACACCCTCATGTTCCTCGGCTGGCACGCTATCCTGTCGGGCCTGCTCGGGCGTGGTCCACTGCTTGATCAAGCTCCAGATCACGGCCAGCGCCAATCCCGTCTCTTCGGCCAGCACGATCATGCCGCGCAAGTCATCTACCGCATCGACACTCGCGGGATCGTGGCTGATCGTCTGCCACCGATTCCAGGCATCGTGTTCCACCGCTTCTTCGGGCATGGGCAAACGCCCTTGGCGACTGGGTACGCCCAGCAGTACCCGCCGAGACGAGCAGTCGTTCGGTGTCATGCCAAAGAAGGTGGAGAGCATCTGGACGCTGGCCCCCAGCGTGATGCATTGATCGACCTGCACATCCCGATCCTGGTCACGATCGATACGCCGTAGCGCCGCATCGAACGTCTGGTGATCCAGTTCAAACCGGGCCACGGCAGGAAACTCATGGATCAAGGCTTCGATCTGACTGGCCTGCAACCGGCTGAGACGTTGCAGCTCCTGATCATTGAAGCCCAGTGCTCGAGCACGGCGCATGTCGCCTTCCCGAATCAGGATCAGCGCCTGGTTAAACAGCGCATGATTGAATTGTGGTGTCATCATGATGCGTTCTCCCCTGCGTTCTCGGGCGTCTGCCGCAACACCCGCATCAGTCGAATGAGCCACCAGACCCGAATCAGCAGGCCGTCCGGCAGACACGCTTGCGTGTCTTCACCATGGCTGCCGACCAGCTCGCCCAACAGTGAGACTTCCGCCGGCATCTGGGGGTCGAAGGTGCCCTGGAGTCCGGCCAGGAGTTGCCAAACCCGTTGAGCGCGAACCGAGGCTTCCCCGGCCAGGGGATTCACCTCGTAACCCAGCCCCTGGTTGGCATTGAGATGCAAGGCGGCCTCGGTGTTCGTGCCACTGACCTCGATGCCTGCCCATTCGCCCAGTGCCTTGATCATCTCGCCAATCTGGACACGCAGATCCCGTGGGCTACGCCGCCAGGCCGGTACGCTCCACAAGTCCGTGATCGGTGCCACGGGGCCACCCGACTGCAGCGGCACGCTCTTGAGGGCAGCGGCTTCGAAATCGATCGCGTCTTCGCCATGCTCTCTCGCCATCATGTGGCGAAGCTGGCGATGTCCAGGCGATTCGTTGTAGGGATCCAGCGTCAGGTCATCGACTAGTGTCGCCTGCTCTTCCGGCGATCGCTCCGGGTGCGGATTGTGCTCTCGCATCAACCCATCGGCATCGAACAGTCCCCCAAAGCCATCATCCTGAGCGCCGCCCCCCTCGGTCTGGCCACCCTGGGGTTGAGGTAGCGCGGCTTGCTCCTCCAACTCGGCGTTGCGGTCTTCCAGCTCCGCCAGGCGCGCCCGCATCTTCTTGATCTCCAACGACTCATCGACGCCGCCGGCTCGGGGCACCGCCGGGCGGCGGTCGGGAGCGGGTGTCGTGTCGACTGGTGAGAGGTCAGTCTCGCCATCGTCGAAGCTCGGAAACCCGAAATCGTCGTTGTCATCGCGGCTGTCGTCGGCATCCAGCGACGGAAGCACCGGCGCGTTCCCGGTAGGCGGGGTCGGTGCCACACCCGGCTTGGGCTTCTCCGGCACGGGGGGATAGAGATGGCGGGCCATGGGGTTGCGCAGGCGCTCGAGCTCGGCATCGACCGTGGTCCAGATATCGGCCTTGTCGTCCTCGCTGGCCGAGTGCCCATGCTTACGCACCGTGAACCAGTTCTTCCACGACATGTCGATCGGATTGAAGTGCAGGCCGGTCTGCTCATGGAGCATGCCCTTCAAGCGGTCCTCGACAAGGTTCCAGGCAAACTCGGTCTGTCCTTCATAATCGAGATGCGACATCTCGTCGTGCCATGCCTGGGCAAAGTCACCGTGGAGCACGCTGTCCAGCCACGCCTGTCCCTCACCGGGGTCGTCCCGATGACGCTGCCAGAAGTCCCGGCAGCGGCCCCAGCACTCTTCGCAGAATTGGCGGTAGGAAATCAGAGTCCGTACTTGTGATTGTCCAAAACCACTCTCCAGTGTCATGGGAATCGTGGGCAGAAAATGCTCGATGGTATAGAGCATCCGGCTGATATGGCTGTGGTTGATGGTGTAACCCAGCGCCTGCAGGCGTTTCGTCAGCTCCCGCTGAGACACCGCCTTGCCTTCCGTCTCCTCGATCATTCGCTTGGCCTCGAAGATGCCCCGCGCCCGCTCGATCCAGGAGAGCTGGCCCCGGTTGTCGTTCTCGGCCAGGTGACCGGCGAGCACGTGGATCTCGCCCTGCCACGGGATGTAGTGACAGTCCTGCCGGAAATACCGTTCGTCCCCCGTCTCCTGGTAGAGCTCGTTGAGAATCGACAGGCGCGTATTGCCGCCATCGGAGATCATGAACTTGTCGTCACCGGGGCGTTGGGTGACGGTCAGCTTCTGCTTGAGTCCCACCGCCTGGATCGACGCCTTGATGTCGTCATAGGCGGGATTGCGCTGCGTCCGGGGATTGCGGTCGTAGGGCCGCAACTGGTCCAGGGTCAACGTCATCGACATCTCGACCGTTGGGGCCGGCAACCGATCCGCCGGCTTGGAATTTAGCGCCGGTCCCGGCTGCTTGAGCTTTGCCGTAATCTCGTCGGGAGTCACTGTGTGCTTACTCATGATCAAAGCTCCGGCTGCCGTGACGGGAACACATCACGGGTAAACAGGTGGTCCAACTGCCGACTCAGCCGATCGATGCCCTGCATCAAACGGAAAAGATTCAAGTCCTGTCGGGTCTCGGGCGGGTGACGCTGGGCTAACGCCGTCAGGCTGCGACGCAGATCGGACAGGTTGTCACTCACGATCACCAGCAGCTCGAAATCGCTGAGCGAGTGATACTGCCACTGCGTCCAGCGCAGGCTGTGATGCGGCTGCATCTCCAACTGGCTGGCCTTGTCGCAGGCCATATGGAACACCAGCCAGGTATCGGCGAGTCGCGAACGGATCGAGTCATCATCACGTCCCGAACACACCTCGGGGTGGTTGGTGAACCATTCGTCGAGCACACGCGACCAGTCTGCGAAGGGGTCCATCGCGCCCAGCACCAAACACTCACGGGGATCCAAGTAGCGCTCGACACCCATCACCGTCGCCTCTCGATAAGGGAAGTTGAGAATCCTAGCCATGGGACAAGGCCCTCCGTTCGTCCTGGGCAACGCTCGAGTGCAGTCGCGCCCGACGACCGGCCTCGAAGCCGCGCGACATGGCTTTGTGGTCTGCCGCTTGCTGCCCTCGATCGATGGCGTTCATTTCTTTGAGCGTGGTGTAGTAGCGCTGCTTGTAGTGATCGATCGCAGTAACGGTGTCGGTTGCTATCTCGACCGGCACGATGTGCTCGTAGGCGCCCAGCACCCAGGCCGAAGCGAAGGCATCGGAACGTCGAATCTTGGTGATCCGCTTGGCGCGTTTGCTCATGCCCGACAGAAAGGCACGCCGATCCGTGACGAGTTGGCGCTGCAGCACCTCGAAGGCGTAAGCCGCGATGCGGGCATGACTTTGCTCGCCCAGGAAGGCGTAGAAACCTTCCCAACCCGTGAAGGTCGGCCTGGCCTCGTAGACGGCCAACGTGCCGAACGCCGCGTTGACCAGTGCCGCGAGTCGATCGAGCCACTTGGGCGGCTTGCGCCCCGCTGCCGCCTGCGTGGTGGCGCGCCCGATCGTGGACGCAGCAACATCCAGTTCATTGATGCCGTGGTCCACCATCAGGCGCTGAGCCTGACGTAGGGCGATACCCGCCTCATGCTCATTGGCCGAGCGGGATAGGGCCAGGCAGCGCTCGATCTTGCGAAGGATGCGGTCGGAAGTCATTGGCCACCTCCCACCGGATAGCTCTGCGTGACGAGAGGATCTTCAACATCACTGGGTGACCGTCCTGCTAACTGCTGACGAATCCATTCCGGAGTGATACCAAGAAATGCCAGGACGTCTCTGACGTCACCGTTGAGAACAATCATCTGATCGACGCTTAACGCACATCGACCGCGCATGCCCGGAAACGCGTGGTGTGCGCGGTACCAATGCCGCGTGCAGTTGGGCAAGTCGTAGATCGGCTTGCTGGAAGTGCACATGGGTTGCAACAGATCCGCCAACAATCCCCGCACCCGAGGAGAGAGTGCTTCCAGTGCCGCGTTACGTTGATCACTCATGCTTCGCCCTCCTGCTGTTTCTGGATCCGGCGAAGCCTGGCCAGCACGTTCTTTTCGGCTCTGGCATCGCTGGGTGAGTAGCCGGTAAACACCGGTGGACAGCCCGCTTTCAGGAATCGCAGATGACCGCCTCGGGTCCGCTCGACGTCCCAACCGTGATGCACCGCGAAACTCACCACACGCTTCATGGACCGGTTCGAGCAGCGAATCGGGAGTGAATCAGCCATGACGCACCTCCCCGAGTCGTCGAGCGCTAGCGGTGATCTCCTGACGAAACAGATCCAATTGCCCCTCGATCGCTCGCAGCAGGCGGTCTCGTTCCTGCCGGATCTGGCGGCACTCTTGCGTCAGAGACACCAGCTCGGCTTTCTTCCTGACCAGTTGGAGATCCAACGATTGAATGTCGGTTGCCAGTGTCATGACGCCATCCTCCTTGCCGCCATGTCGGCCTGGCGACGCAAGGAGAGTTCCTCGAAACGCGCCATCCACTGCTGGTAGGCGTGATCCATCGACCAGGGCTGGATGTGGACGGGCAGCGGCACCACCCCCGCCAGGCAATCCCATGCCTCCCCTTCGCAAAGCAGGTCGCGCCGTTCGGTGGCCAGCAAGATCAAGTCGATGTTCTTGATGCACGGGTCCATGCTGCCGGGCAGGCCAAAGCGCGCCGCGATGGCTGCCCAGAAGCGCTCCTCGACATCCTTGAAGGCCGGGATCATGGCTTTCAGGGGAGAGACCATATCGCCGACATAGGCTTCGGTCGCATCGTGCATCAGTGCGGTGAGCTGGTGCTCTGCCGGCACGAACTGACTGGCGAGCACGCAGTGCTGCGCCACGCTGTAGTGCTGACGGGTATGACCACCGAAGCGACAGATACGACTCAGGGACCGCCCGATGTCGGAAGGATCGATCATGTGTGGCGTGGGACTCGCCATGTGGACCGAAAGACCGGAATGCGTGGTGATGAAACTCATGCCCCACCCTCCTGTGTCTGCTTCCACGCCAGGGATTCGAAGCGTGTACTTTCTCCAAGAAAGGCCAAGTGGACAGTGCCCAGCGGACCATTGCGCTGCTTGCCGACGATGAGCTCGGCCAAACCCTGGTTATCGGGGTTCTGGGCGTTGTAGACCTCATCGCGGTAGACGAAGGCGATGACATCGGCATCCTGCTCGATGGCGCCGGAGTCACGCAGATCGGCCATGACGGGACGCTTGTTGGGGCGCGTCTCCAGACCGCGATTAAGCTGTGAGAGCGCGACGACCGGGCAATCGAGATCCTTGGCCGTCGCCTTGAGGATGCGCGACACCTTGGAAATTTCGTTGGTGCGGTTTTCGCTACCGGGTTCTTCCAGCAGCTGGAGGTAGTCGACGAGGATCAGTAACGGCTTGCCGTGACGCCGCATCAGGCGGCGAGCGCGGGATTTGAGTGAGGTCGCGGTCAAGCCTGACTGGTCGTCGATCACCAGGCGGTTCTCGAACGACAGCATCTTGTTGGTGGCCAGCGTCAGCTTGTCCCACTCATGGTCTTCCAGCTTGCCGGTGCGCAGACCGCGCAGGTTCAGCCGCCCCTGGCTGGCCAACATTCTGAGCATCAACTGGTCTTCGGGCATTTCCAGTGAGAACACGAAGGCCGGCGCGGTCGCCCTGTCGCTTCGCCCTTCTGTCAGCACCAAGGCGTTCTCGACCAGATTGAGCCCGAAGGTGGTCTTGCCCATGGAGGGACGACCAGCGATGACGATCAGGTCGCTGTTCTGCAGGCCGCCGGTCAGTGCATCCAGATCCTTGAAGCCGGTCGGGGTGCCGGTAATGCCATCCTTGGCATTGAAGGCGCGATCGATGGTGTCGACTGCCCCCGAAATCGCCGCGCGAAGATCGAAGGCTTTCTGTTGGCGATCTTCGGCCAACTCGAATAGGTGACGTTCGCTGTCCTCGATCAAGCGCTTGCTAGGCAGCTTGCCCTCGGTCGCTGACTGGTTGAGGGTGCTGCCCATCTTGGCGAGCTGCCGGCGCAGTTGATGCTCACGCACGATGCCGGCATAGGCGACGATGTTGGTCGCTGACGGCGTGTTGCGAGCCAACTCGGCCAGGAAGGCCAGGCCACCCACGCTCTCAAGCTGGCCGTCCTGTTCCAGGTGTTCGGAAAGCGTCACCACATCGATCGGCTGATTGTCCTGGGCAAGCGCGTGCATCGCGGCAAAAACACGGCGATGCGCGATGCCGTAGAACGCTTCGACGGACAGGATTTCGACGATCTCATCGAAGCGATCGTTGTCGAGCATCAGCGAGCCCAGCACGGACTGCTCGGCTTCAATGTTGTGAGGCGGAACCAGCCCCATCCATTCGGTGGAATTCGCGGGAGTGAACGTCTCAGTGGACATGACCCACCCCCGTGTTTTTGCTGGATGACGCGCCGACCGCTTGGATCGCCTCCGCCCACTCGGGGTAGAGCTCGGCGGCGACGGCCTTGATCTGGTCTCCA
This sequence comes from uncultured Salinicola sp., assembly GCF_937921195.1. NCBI lineage: Bacteria > Pseudomonadati > Pseudomonadota > Gammaproteobacteria > Oceanospirillales > Halomonadaceae > Salinicola > uncultured Salinicola sp. The sequence continues at coordinate 1,395 of NZ_CALFQK010000033.1, read as the reverse complement.
CAAGCGGGCGATTTACGGCGATAGGGTTTGGTGGACTCTATGCGGTGGACTGGCAGGCTTCTCAGGGCAGCGGTGCGATACGCCGACAGGTTAACCAGTGACGCATTGAGAACTCGGATCCCGGCATCATTACCTTCGGCGAACATGCTGCGGATACTGCCCGCGATCTCTCGGGCATCGCGAAGCTGGTCCGACATTTTATTGAGCAGGACCGCGAGGGGTGGGACGTCAAATCGGGTGTACTGCGACAGTTCCTGCAGCTCTTTCATCAACCCCTGCGTGCCACGCACGAACTCACGAGCCGTCAGTAACTCAGGAACAATGGGAGAGACAATCTGGTGGGCGGCCATGACGGCCATCTCGAGGACGACAGAGCGTGCGCCCTGTGTGTCGATGAGGATGGTGTCATAGCGTTCGGCGAACCGTTCCAGTAGCCCGATCAGGCGAAAGCGACCATTGGGGGCGTTGAGCAATAACTGCTGCAACTGACTCTGGTGGTCGTTCGACATGATGATGTCGAGGTTGGCAATGGCGGTATGGGAGATGATCTGATCGAGATCCACCAGGTCGGTGGCGAGCAGTTCGTAGGCCCCGCCGGACGCGGTATCGGTGATGTCGTAGTAGGTAGAGAGGGTCGGCTGGGAGTCCAGGTCGATGAGGAGTACCCGGAAGCCCGCATCGGCCAAAAGGCCGCCAAGATTGGCTGTGACGGTGGTTTTACCGACGCCACCTTTGGAACAAACTGTTGCAAGAACACGCATTGACTCGCACCTCGTCCAAACCATGAATGGAGCGAGTGCAGGGCATGCAGAGGCGTTGTATTGCGGAGGAGTTGGCTCCCTGAGCAGGACTCGAACCTGCGACCCAGCGATTAACAGTCGCTTGCTCTACCAACTGAGCTATCAGGGATCGATGTGAGCACTTTTCGACGCGATGATAGCGATGGCTCCCCGAACAGGACTCGAACCTGTGACCCAATGATTAACAGTCATTTGCTCTACCAACTGAGCTATCGGGGATCGTCGTTCACCGCTGGCTGATGATGTTGGCTCCCCGAACAGGACTCGAACCTGTGACCCAATGATTAACAGTCATTTGCTCTACCAACTGAGCTATCGGGGACCATCTTCAGCACGCGGCGTAGTATACGCGTTGAGTCTTTTGCGTCAAGGCCGGGGTACAGGATTTCTCGAATTGCCGGAAAGGAATAATCGAACACAATCAATACGCTGCGCATCCCCTCTCCCCTCCTCGACAGGCCTGATGACCGTGCAGAGCGCATCCGGGCGAACGAAGGGATTTCGCGGAGACGGTTTCGCGGGAATAGGGAGGATAAGCGTTGGTGGCTACGCCCTGATTCGAACAGGGGACCCCATCATTATGAGTGATGTGCTC
>NZ_CALFQK010000032.1:0-52551 GCF_937921195.1 uncultured Salinicola sp. | reverse complement strand
GGCACCCGGCTGCATCCGATCTCCCAGGGCATCTCCAAGCAGCTGCTGCCGGTCTACGACAAGCCGATGATCTACTACCCGATTTCGGTGCTGATGCTGGCCGGGATTCGCGAGATCCTGATCATCTCGACGCCGTCCGATCTGCCGCAGTACCGTTATCTGCTGGGGGATGGCGAGCAGTTCGGTCTGCGCTTCGAGTACGCCGAGCAGCCGTCGCCGGATGGACTGGCCCAGGCGTTCCTGATCGGCGAGTCGTTCATCGGCGACGATTCGGTCTGCCTGGTACTGGGGGACAACGTCTTCCATGGACAGCACTTCTCCGAGCAGTTGATGCGCGCCTCGGACATGCAGAAGGGCGCAACGGTCTTCGGCTATCTGGTCAAGGATCCGGAGCGCTTCGGCGTGGTGGAGTTCGACGCCTCCGGCAAGGCGCTGTCGATCGAGGAGAAACCGATCAAGCCGAAGTCGCCCTACGCGGTCACCGGTCTCTATTTCTACGACAACGACGTGGTGGAGATCGCCCATCAGGTCAAGCCCTCCGAGCGCGGCGAGCTGGAGATCACCAGTATCAACAACGCCTATCTGGAGCGGGGCGACCTGCGCGTCGAGCGCCTGGGCCGGGGTTTCGCCTGGCTGGACACCGGCACTCACGACAGTCTGCTGGAAGCCGGGCAGTACGTGCAGACGATCGAACATCGCCAGGGGCTCAAGGTCGCCTGTTTGGAGGAGATCGCCTGGAACCAGGGCTGGATCGACGATGCGACGCTGGCCGAGCGCGGTAGCGCCTTGAAGAAGACCGGCTATGGCCAGTATCTGTTGAAGCGTCTCGAGGATGCCCAGCGCGGCGCGGCGGTCGGCGAGGCTGCCGTGGCCGGCGTCCGTGGCAACCGGTGACCCCCGAAGACCCTCATTGCAGCCGGAGAGACGGACGACATGAACTACGAAAAACTGGCCATCCCCGACGTCGTGCTGATGACACCGAAGGTATTCGGCGACGAGCGGGGGTTCTTCCTCGAGACCTTTCGACACAGCGAATTCGTCGAGCACTGCGGCGACCATCGCTTCGTGCAGGACAACCACAGCAAGTCCGGCCAGGGCATCCTGCGCGGCCTCCACTATCAACTGCAGCAGCCCCAGGGGAAGCTCGTCCGGGTCACGCGGGGCGAGGTGTACGACGTGGCGGTGGACCTGCGCCGCAGCTCGCCCACCTTCGGCCGCTGGGTCGGCGCGCTGCTGAGCGAGGAGAACCGACGGATGCTATGGGTCCCGCCGGGTTTCGCCCACGGCTTCTATGTCACCAGCGAGGTTGCCGAGTTCCAGTACAAGTGCACGGACTACTACGCGCCGGGGGACGAGCACAGCCTGCACTGGAACGATCCGCAGCTGGCCATCGAGTGGCCCCTGGTGGGCGGAAGACCGGTGACATCGGCAAAGGACGAGGCGGGTAGCCTGCTGGCCGACGCGGCCACCTTCGCCTAGGCCATGTCCGAAAAGTACTGCGCTTGCCCATACAGCGGGTGGCGGGATAGGGCGCCGAGGCTATTGGGACTCAACCGAGCTGCCACAGGTGGCGGCTCCGATCATTGATGGGGATTGCTCGTATGAAAATCACCGTTTTCGGCACCGGCTATGTCGGCCTGGTGACCGGCGCTTGTCTGGCGGATGTGGGCCACGACGTGGTCTGTGTCGATATCGACCAGAGCCGCATCGAACGCCTGGTCCAGGGGGAGATCCCGATCTATGAACCGGGCCTGGAGTCGATGGTCCTGCGCAACGTGGAGGGGCAGCGCCTGCGCTTCACCACGGATGCGGGAATGGCGGTCGAGCATGGGGTCCTGCAGTTCATCGCCGTCGGCACCCCGCCCGACGAGGACGGCAGCGCCGACCTGCAGTACGTGCTGGCGGTCGCTTCCACCATCGGCCAGTACATGAACGGCTACAAGGTCGTCGTCGACAAGTCGACGGTGCCGGTCGGTACGGCCGACAAGGTGCGCGATCGTATCGCCGGCATACTTCAGGAACGTGCCGTCGAGCTGGCGTTCGATGTCTGCTCCAACCCCGAGTTCCTCAAGGAGGGGTCGGCACTGGAGGACTTCACGCGGGGCGCGCGGATCGTCGTCGGTACCGACTCGGACCGGGTGAGCGACCTGATGCGGGAGTGCTACGCCCCCTACAACCGCAACCGCGAGAAGCTGATGCTGATGAGCGTGCGTGCGGCCGAGCTGACCAAATACGCGGCCAACGCGATGCTGGCGACCAAGATCAGCTTCATGAACGAGATGGCCAACCTGGCGGAGCGTCTCGGCGCGGACATCGAGGACGTCCGGCGGGGCATCGGCTCCGACCCGCGTATCGGCTATCACTTCATCTACCCGGGCTGCGGCTACGGCGGCTCCTGTTTTCCGAAGGACGTCCAGGCGTTGGCCCGAACCGCCAGCAAGGTCGGCTACGAGGCCGAGCTGCTCAAGGCGGTCGAGGCGGTCAACAAGCGCCAGAAGTCGACGCTGTTCGAGAAGCTCTCGTACGCCCTGGGCGGCGAGCTGGAAGGCAAGACGATCGCGGTGTGGGGGCTGGCGTTCAAGCCCGAGACCGACGACATGCGCGATGCGCCGAGCCGGGAGCTGATGGAAACCTTGTGGGCGCACGGTGCGACGGTGCAGGCGTACGATCCCGAGGCGATGAAGGAGTGCCGGCGACTCTACGGCGAGCGGGACGACCTGGTGCTGGTGGCCGACCGTATCCAGGCGGTCAAGCGAGCCGATGCGCTGGTGATCTGCACGGAGTGGAAAGAGTTCCGCACGCTGGATGGCGAGTGGATTCGCGGCCAGCTGGCCACGCCGGTGGTCATCGATGGCCGCAACCTGTTCGACCCGGAGACGATGGCGGCGGCGGGGATCGACTACTACGCCGTGGGACGTGGCAAGAACAGCCAGGCCAAGGCGACGGCCTGACACCGCGCTCGGCCGGATCTGGCCGGCCGATGGCGGGTGGATATGGCAGGCGGGCGGTCATCGCTCGCCGACTTTTCGCGCAAATCCCAGGCCCTCGTTTCCGAAATCTCGTGAAATCCTGTTGCCGGAAAAGCCCATTGAGTTTTCAGTTTGATGAAGATCTCTCAATTAGGGTGTTTTTATTTAGTGTCTCTAACTGCTCTTTATCGCCTTCGGCGATTTATTCAGCATTTCCCTAATACCTGGGTGGTTAGACTTTTCATCTTTTCCTCGAGGCGACGGATTCATGGGTCGAGGGATGGTGAATATCGATGAGTAAAATCATCTTCACCGAAAGCCGGGTCGAGATTACCCTGACTAAAGTCTTAACGGCGGTTGCCGGACGACAAGGCACTGCAAGATCGCGAAAATAACTTGTGCTTGTCTTCTTGACGTTGTTCCGTCGTCATATGGCGACGATATGTTATTTGCAATAAAGCGTGTCCTTTTCAATAAGGCATGTCGTTTACAATAAGATATGTCATCGACAATAAATGGTTGCAAAAGAGGGCTCCGTATTCTCTGGGGCCTTGTCTCCAGGCATGACTTTTTGACGGTACTACCTGGCGACGAGAAGCTATCGAATTTCAAATAATCGCGTCATCGCCAGATATGCCGAGATCATGAAAAGGCCTGCGGTGTCGGATGACCGCGACGAAGAACAACGAGCGTCATTCATCGTGACAAATCAAATGCGAGACGAGGCATCATCATGCAAGCCAAGAGCCGAGCGTTATATGAATTCGGGGCGACCTTTCTGGGTCCCGCGCTGCACGTCTACGCCGAGTCCATAGAAGCCGAGGCCGATGGCCACCTGCCGGTCTGCCTGGCGCGGGAGGGGTGGTGCTTCCATCGCCTGCTGACCCGGCTGCAGCGCGAATCCTCGATAGCGCTCGCCAACGACCCCGTCTACCTGAGGGTCTCCCGGACGCTGCTCTTTCGCGCCATGCTGGGGTCGGAAACGATCACGCCGATGGCGCTGGGCAACGATTTCACGGGTAGTGTCCTGGATCTGATGCGCAAGCGGTTCGGTCTTCAACTGCATGAGATATTCGCGGCGTTGCCGTTCGAGCTGCTTCGCTTCAACTGCGAGCTTCCCAAGGACAAGGAGCTGGTCTTCCAGTGGTTGTCTCCGCATCTGAAAGCGTTGAAGACGGTGGTCTCTCCGACCCGGAAGGCGTTGATCGCCTATCTGGAGAGATCGGGATTGATGGATCCGGAAAAGCGGCCCCTGATGCTGGACCTGGGGTATTCCGGAACGATCCAGAAAATTCTGACCCATATCCTGGAACGCGACACCACCGGGCTCTACTTCATTGCCACCAAGCCGGGCGACGCCGAAGTCAGCCGGCATCATGCGCTTTTGAAAGGCGTTTTCCATGAAGGCGTGGGGTGGCGTAACGGCTGCATCATGCTCGATCGATCGCTGTTGTTCGAATGTCTGCTGACCGCGCCACATGGCCAGATGGTCGACATCCGGCAGAAGAGCAATCGGGAGTTCGAGTATTTCTACGGCAGGCAGGCCGCGACGCAGCGCCATTTCCAGGACCTCAAGACGGTCTTCGATGGCGCGATCGACCACGTCGTGATGTGCCGGCGCCACGGTGTGAATTACACGAAGTCGGATGTCCAGGCGCTGTACGAAGTCTTCGCGACCCGACCCAACTGTATTCCCCACGATGTCTGGCACCTTTTCAGTGTCGACGACGACATTACCGGCAATGGCATCGTCAATCCGATGCAAATGTTCGCAATATAAATCAGAGGCGGGGGCCACATGAAACCGACGGGAAAGATGATATCGCTGCTACCGTGGCTATTTCAGACCCAGTTCGCGAGTCAGGCGCGCAAACGGCGTCTGGCGGCGGAGGAAGTGGTGGGGATGGACGACAATATCGTCGTACCCGAGAGCGGTGTCGAGGACCAGCCGCGCAAGGAGCCGGTTCTCGACGACAAGAACCTGGTGACGGTGACGGAGACCTTCATCGTCACTGAGGGGGGCGCGGTCAACGACGATCTCTCCGCGCCCGGGGAAGAGCTCTCGAAGGCAGTGGCCCCTCCCGTGTCGCCGGTCGACCTGGACCCGCGTCCAGCGCCGGAGTCCGCCGAACCCGAGGTGGTCGATGCAGGCGCGAGTCCAGAGCCGGAACCCGTAGAACCCGAGGTGGTCGATCTCCCGCTGGGCAACACCGCGCGCGAGGGCGGTGGTCATGCCGCCATGATGAGTCAAGCCTTCATGGACGCGGTGAACAGCGGCCTGTTCGACCCCAAGTGGTACCAGGCCACTTACGGTCTGCGCTTCTCGACGCAGCGGGAGGCGTTCGACGACTACGTTCGCAAGTCGCGTTTCGCGCCGGTGAACCCATCGCCGAAGTTCGACAGCGAAACCTACCTCCGGATGTACATCGACGTCTTTCACGCCCAGCAGAGTCCGCTGCAACACTACCTGTTGCATGGGCGGAGCGAAGGAAGGCGACACGTGCCCGCCACGGTGCGGTGGTTTCCCCGAGAGATCGTTGCGCCCCGCAAGACGCTCTCCCCGGCGGCCGGCAAGCTGAAGGTCGCGCTCTGCCTGCACGTCTTCTACATCGATTTCCTGGATCGTTTCGCCAAGGCCATCGAACGCTTCCCGGTGACCGTGGACGTCTACCTCACGCTGGCGGACGCCAGTTTCGAGACGCGGGCCCGCCAGCTCTTCGGTGAGCATGCGCGGGTCAACAAGCTGGAGACGCGCATCGTGCCCAACCGCGGCCGGAACTTCGGCCCGGTACTGGTGGAGTATGGCCAGGACCTGCAGGAGTACGACCTCTTCTGCCACCTGCATTCGAAGAAGTCGCTCTACTCCGGCAAGGAGCAGACGCAGTGGGCGGAGTATCTGATCGAGTACCTGCTGCGCGACACCTCCGTGATCACCCGGCTGCTGAACGCGTTCGCCGCCGACGGTTCCCTGGGGCTCTACTATCCGACCACGTTTTGGATGATGCCGTCCTGGGTCAATCACCAGACCATGAACAAGGGCTTCATGCGGGAGTGGCAGCAGACGCTCGGCCTTGGACACATCCCCGAGTTCCTGAGCTATCCCGCCGGCGGGATGTTCTGGTCCCGTCCGGAGGCGATGAAGGGCGTTCTGGATCGATCCTGGCGCTACGAGGATTTTCCCGAGGAGCCGCTGCCCAACGACAACTCGATGCTGCACGCCCTCGAGCGTGTGCTGGGGCCGCTGGCCGAGCACCACGGCTTCCGGCAGCTGTACTTCTATCCGCCCACCGGCCAGTTCACCACCGACAACGGCTACATCACCGCGAGCTACCACGGTCGCCTGGAGCAGCACATCGCCAGTATCCAGGCCCACGCCTGCATCAGTTTCGATGTCTTCGACACGCTCGTGCGTCGCGAGTACACGGTGCCGGACTACGCCAAGCTGAAGCTGGGCAAGATGCTGGCCGAACAGGGGCTGGTGCCGTCCGCGCCGGCCTTCGTCAAGCTGCGCAACGAGGCCGAGTCGACGCTGCGCCAGCGCGCCAACTTCAAGGGCGACGTTCGTATCGAAGCGGTCTACGACGAGCTGGCCGATCAACTGGACGTCTCTGCCGACGTCGCCCGGGAGTGGATGGAGCTCGAGTACGAACTCGATCTGGAGATGATCCAGCCCAAGGACGAGATGGTCGAGCTGTTCAATCACCTCGCCGCCCAGGGGCACATCCTGTGGGTGATCTCCGACAGCTATTACAACCGCGAGCAGGTGGGCCTGATGCTGCGCAAGGCCGGCGTGGCCGCGGCGTATCGCCTGATGGTCTCCAGCGAGGAGCAGGCGCGCAAGGACAACGGCTCGATGTGGGTCAAGGTGAAACAGGACCTGGCCGACGAGGGCATCGATCGCCACCTGCATATCGGCGACAACGTGGTCGCCGACGCACAGGTGCCGGGGGATCTCGGGCTGACGACCTTCCATATCCTGCATCCCATGGACAAGTGGGCCGCGCTGGGATTCCCGGCGGTACTGCACGGCGCGGACGGGCTGGACGAGATGGAGATCCTCAAGTGGGGACGGCTGATCAACGAGGTGGGGAGAAATCCCTTCATCGGGGAGTGACGGGACTCGTCGCGGGAGCGGTGTCTCCTGCGGCGGTGGCGATGCCTGCCGCCGAACCGGGATGGCCGAAGTCGTTTCGGGTTCCGGTCGGAGGAGGCATCGGCACTAAAGGGTCGAGGTCGGCCGGGGCCGGGCGTCGATCCAACTTGCCGGTGCCGTGGTGATCCGCTACCGATCGCCGGCGCCAGTCCAGCGATGTGCTCAGTGGTCGAGGGGGATGCGTGACGACCGATTTACCACGCGCGGCTATCCGCGCCACGTCGAACATCTGTTTCACCGCCCTGACGATGGTGCGTGGCGAGAGCGATATCGTCTGGTCCTCCCTGTTGCACCATGCGCGGCTGGGATTCCAGCGGCTGATCGTCATCAGCTATCTGGAGCACGACTTCCTGCGCCAGTGCATCGACAAGCTGAGGGCCGGCTTTCCCGAGCTGGAGGTCGATCTCGTCGAGCTGGAGAGTCGCGGGCATTTCGGGAGGCGCAAGGCGTTCTACGTCAACCGGGCGCTGTCGATGTTCATCGATCCCAAGCTGGAGAACTACGTCTACTGCTTCGACGCCGACGAATTTCTGTCGCTGGGGGAGCACGGGTCGATCGGTGAATTCCACGCCGCGTTCGCCGCCGGGCTGCAGCGTAGCGATGGATCGGCAGGCGTGGGGGAGTGCTTCCCGCTGCCCTGGCTGAACCTGATCCCCAAGCGTCACCGCTATCAGGAGCGGGACCTGAGCGGCCAGTTCCTCGAGGGCGATTACCTCTGTGTCGATACCCGCCAGAACAGCCGGCACAAGGTGCTGTTCCGCAAGCGTCCCGGTACCCGGGTCCACATGGCCTACCACCAGGCCTTCGCGGGCGAGAAGGATGTGCCCGTGATGCCGGACCCCGAGACGCTGGCCTTCGTGGAGAGAAGCGGGGCCTGTGTCTACCACGTGCCGTTGCGCAGCCCGGACCAGTTTCGAGACCGCCTGGAAGGACCATTGAGGCGGGTCATGATCCAGTCCGACCCGGGGGCGTCTCCGGCTCACGCGGCGCTGTCCCGCGACATCGCCGATGACCTGTTCTCGGCCTGTACTGCCAGCCAGCCACGATTCAACAGTCTTGCCGAAGCCGCTGATGTCTTCGGTGAAGCCATTACCGATAGAAAGATTCGGGCCATCACTCGGTTCATTTACCGCCATCGAGTGGACGTCGGCCCGGTTCTGGGTTCCGCGAAATAGTCGCGGAGCCGAGTTGCCTGGGAATTTACGCCGATGATTTCACGCACTGCCAATCGCCCCCGTTATCGATACGCTATCGTCGCCATCGTCAAGAACGAGCGACGGTATCTTGCCGAGTGGATCGCCTATCACCGCCTGATCGGTTTCGAGCATTTCTACATTGCCGACCACGGCAGTACCGACGACTCCGACCTGTTGCTGGCGAAATGGCAACGCCAGGGGCTGGTGACCGCGCGCAAGTGGGAGCACCAGGAGCTGGCGCAGGTGCTGTGGTATCGCCATGTGCTCGAGCAGCATGGCCACGAAGCCACTTTCATGGCGTTCCTGGACGTCGACGAGTTCCTGGTGCATCCCCATTGCGATCGGCCGCTGGACTGGCTGGAACCGACCCTGGCGCCCGCTGATGTCGGCGCCGTCGCCATCAACTGGCGGATATTCGGGTCGTCCGGCATGCGGTTTCGTCAGCCCGGCGGGGTGCTGGAGCGGTTCACCATGGCCAGCGAGAGCGAGCGGGTCGTCAACTGCCACGTCAAGTCGATCGTCAAGCCGTCGCTGGTGCTGTCGATGACCGCTCACACCGCGGAGCTGAAGCCGGGCTACCGTTACCTGGGCGCCGACGGACAGGAAGCGGCCTTTCTGGATGGCAAGCCGAAGTCCGGGCGCACCGAACGGGTCATCGAGACCCCGATGCGGATCTACCACTACAACATCAAGTCCCAGGAGGAGTTCGTCGACACCAAGATGGCACGGGGCCGCGCCAACATGGGGCCGATGCACTCCCGGGACCTGGAGTATTTCCGCAAGCACGACATGAACGAGGTGGCGCTCCGCTTCTCGCCGGAGCTGCTGCGCCGGGTCGACGATGCCAGCCGCGAACTGGCGCCGGAGCTGGCCGCGGCGCCCCCGCAGCCGCGTTTCTTCGTGCATATTCCCAAGACGGCGGGGACCAGCTTCCGGCTGGGGGCCAAGGCCCATCTCGGGGAGGCGCAGGTCTGGCACGACTACGGCGAGACCCAGCGGGAGACCGCGCCGATGGTGGTGCGCTGGGCCTACGAGCGGCGCGATGTGTGGCGGCTCTGGCAGATCCTTTCCGCCCAGGACGTGAAACTGCTGGGCGGCCACGTCAAGGTGGAGAAGTACGCCCATCTGGCGGGCATGCGGAACTGCTTTTCGTTCGTGCGGGATCCCTTGCAGCGACTGGCCTCCGAATACCATCACTTCGTCCGTCATCACGGCTATCGGGATTCGTTCTCGGCGTTCTACCGGCGCCACGACATGATCAATCGCCAGAGCCGGTTTCTGGAATCGACGCGGATCGAGGCGCTGGGATTCATCGGCCTGACCGAGCGCTACGCGGACTCGCTGGCGATCCTGAACGACCTCTACGGCTGGCAGATCCCGGGCATGGCCGAAAACCTGGGACACGCCTCCGTCGACCACGTCTACGAGATCGATGCCGCCGACCAGAGCGCGCTGCGGGAATTGAACGCGGAGGACTTCCAGCTCTATCGCAACTGCGAGCGCCTGTTCGAGTCACGCCTGGCGCTTTTCCATCAAGGCCAGCCGTTCGTGCACGGTGCGATACAGCAGTGCGTTGCCGACAAGGTGGTGGGTTGGGCCTGGTGGGCCACGGACGACAGCCCGGTCGAGATCGAGGTCTGGATCAACGATCGCAAGGTGGGGCGGACACTGGCCAACGCGCTGCGGCCCGGCATGCTGCGCTGGGGAGCGCCCCGTGGCGCCTACGTCGGTTTCCACCTTCCGCTCGAAGCGGCGCACGGCGATATCGTCGACTGCCGCGTGACGCTGACCCAGCAATCGCTGGGACGGCATCGCGTGCAGCGTACCGCCGCACTCCAGCCCGTGCTGGAATCGTGAGGGAGATCGCGATGCAGACTTCCCTCTCCCCCGTACCGGAGGCCCGAGGCTGGAGGTTCTGGCGGGGCGTGAAACGCTCCACCCGATTCGTCTGTCATCCGCGGCTGAAGCCGCTCCATCAACTGGAGCGGCTGGTGCGGGACGGGTCCGACGAGAGTCGCTCCTATGGCTGGCGCTCGACGGGCAACGACCCGCAGTTCGGCTGGCGGCGCCAGATGCCAATGCCCGGCTGGAACATGCTGGAGGTCGCGATCCGGCACGATCAGCCGAGCGGATCGGTGCGGCTGTACGTGGACACGGGGCGGGGCTTCAACGAGGCGGAGAGCTTCTATCTCACCTTGAAACCGGGCCGCATCGCCAAGCGTCTCTGCTATATCGGCGCGGGCATCAGGGGGATTCGCTTCGATCCGCTGGAGACGGAAGGGTGCTTTGCCATCGAGCATCTGCGGCTGGTGTGGCTGACCCCCTGGTTCGCCTGCGACCGTCTCGCCCAGCGGCTGGCCAATCTGCATGGCCAGTGGCTCGAGACCCCCAAGTCCAGCGTCGTCTCCCGGCTCAAGCAGCTCGCCAGGAAGCAGAACACGCACTGGCGGGCGATGGCGCTCAAGCAGTACGAGGAGACCTTCGTTCGGTTGTGCCCCCGCAAGAGCTACCGGGAGTGGTTGGTGCAGCAGCCGGTAGCCTCGGAGGCGTGGCTATCGAGCCGGCTGGCGGCGTTTGCCTATCGCCCCACGATCTCCATCCTGCTGCCGACCTACGACCCGGCCCCGGAAGCGCTCGAGCGCTGTATCGAGTCGGTGCTGGCACAGCGCTACACGCAGTGGCAGCTGTGCATCGCCGACGATGCCTCCACCGATCGCCGCATCCGCGAACGCCTCCTGCACTATGCCGAGCAGGACTCCCGTATCGAGGTGACCTTCCGTCCGGTCAACGGGCATATCTGCGCCGCCAGCAACAGCGCGCTGTCCCTGGCACGAGGCGAGTACGTGGCGCTGCTGGACCATGACGACCGGCTGGTGCCCGACGCGCTCTTCCATGTCGTCGATGCGCTGCAGCACCAGCCCCGCGCAAAGCTTCTGTACAGCGACGAGGACAAGATCGACGACCACGACGCCCGGTTCGATCCGCACTTCAAGCCGGCCTGGAATCCCGATCTGCTGCTCGGGCAGAACTACGTATCGCATCTCGGGGTGTATCGGACGGCGAGGGTGAAGGCCGTCGGGGGCTTCCGCCAGGGCTACGAAGGCAGCCAGGATCACGACCTGGCGCTGCGCTTCACGGCCGGGTTGGCCGCGGATCGCATCGTCAGAATCCCGCGAGTGCTCTACCACTGGCACGCCGGGCAGGGCTCGACGGCAACCGCGGCGGTGACCAAGCGCTACACCGGCGAGGCCGGCCTGCGGGCGGTGCGGGATCATCTCTCCCGGCACGCGCCGGGGGCGACCGCCGAGCCCGGCCGGTTCCCCAACACCTATCGCGTGCGCTGGCCGCTTCCCGACCCGGCGCCGCTGGTGAGCCTGCTCATCCCGACCCGCGACCGGGTGGCGATCCTGCGGCCGTGCGTCGAGGCGCTGCTCGAGCGAACGCGGTATCCCCGCCTGGAGGTGCTGATTCTCGACAACGGCTCGACCTGCCCGGAGACCCTGGGTTTTCTGGCCGAGCTGGCCGGGCACCCCCGGGTGCGGGTGCTGCATTGGCCGCACCCCTTCAATTATTCGGCCATCAACAACTTCGGCGCCCGCCATGCGCGCGGCGAGGTGCTGGGACTGATCAACAACGATGTCGAGCCGATCAACGAAGAGTGGCTGGAGGAGATGGTCAGCCAGGCCTGCCGCGAAGAGATCGGCTGTGTCGGGGCCAAGCTCTACTACCCCGACGGCACGATCCAGCACGCCGGCGTCCTGCTGGGTGTCGGCGGGGTGGCGGGGCACGCCCACAAGTTCTTCTCGCGCCACGAGCCTGGCTATTTCAGTCGACTGCATCTCGCGCAGAACTTTTCCGCCGTCACCGCGGCGTGCCTGGTGGTGCGCAAGTCGCTGTTCGAGGCCGTCGGTGGGCTGGACGAGGCAAACCTGGCGGTCGCGTTCAATGACGTGGACTTCTGCCTCAAGGTCGACGAGGCGGGGTATCGCAACCTGTGGACGCCCTTCGCCGAACTCTACCACCACGAATCCGTCTCCCGCGGGGCCGACGACACCCATGCCAAACGGCAGCGGGCGTCCCGGGAAGCGGAGTACATGCGCCATCGCTGGCGCCATCGCCTGTTCGACGACCCGGCCTACCACCCCAACCTGACACTGACTTACGAAGACTTCTCGCTGCGATGAGTGCGCGAGGGGAATGCCAATCCAGCCTACGAGGGGACTGATCATGAGCTATCCGCGCTGGGTGGTTTTAAGTGATGGAACCTGCCCGACCGAAGACATCTACTTCCTGAAATCGGTGGCGCCGTGGCTGCAATCGCGTGGCATCGAGGTCAAGCGCATCGACACCAGCTACTGGCGGCTGCCGGTCATGTGCATGCCCTGGCTGGTGGGCGAGCTGCGTAACGCTCACATCCTCGTCTGCCGTTCGCTCAACGCGGCCTGGATCTCGTGGCTGGAGGACAACCGTCACCGGTTGGCGACCATCCGCTATCTGATCGATGACGACATCGCCGCCGCCGCCCTCGACCAGCAGCTGCCCGAGACCTACCGGCGGCGGATGGCTCATGTCTCCTCGCACCTGCAGCCTCGGCTGCTGGCGATCGCCGACGAGGTCATCGCCTGCTGCGAGCCGCTGGCGAGACACTTCAGCCGCCGCCACGATTCGGTCTCGCTGCTGGCGCCTTCGCTGATCTCGCCGATGCCGACCCACGATCATTTTTCCATGCTGGCGCCACGGGTCGGATTCCACGGCTCCCGGGCGCATCTGGCCGATCTCGAGAACATCACGCCGGCGCTGGTCGACATCCACGAGCGCAACGCGGCGTTGACCTTCGAGATCATGCTGGGGGGGTACTCGCCGCTCTCGCTGCGCGGGCTGCAGCGCGTTCGCACGCCGAAACCGCTGGGATGGCGGGCGTTCCAGCGCTATCGCGACCGGCAGCGCATGCATATCAGCCTGACGCCGATGCGCGATACCCCGTTCAATGCCGGCAAGACGTACATCAAGTTTCTCGACAACGCCGCCATGGGCAGCGTGGGGCTCTACAGCGCGCGTTCGCCGTATCGGGAGATCGTCTCTCAGGGCGAGGACGGGCTGCTGGTGGAGGACACCCCCGAGGCCTGGCGTTCGGCGATGCAGCAGCTGATCGACGATCCCGCCACGGCGCGAATGATGGCGCAGAACGCCGCCCGCAAGGCGCTCGATATCGGCAACCCGGAGAAAGCCCGGGCCTTCTGGTGGGTAAGGCGCTGAGCGGCTCCCTCAATTCCCAATTCGTGTCGCCGTCATGGCGACAAGCACTCTCAACCATGACAGGAAATCCCACCATGAAACTCGAATTCACCGCCATCACAATGGTCAGGGGGGAAGAGGATGTGGTCTTCGCTTCCTTCCTGCACCACCTGCGACTGGGGTTCGACCGACTCGTCGTGCTGAGTCATATCGAACATGACTTCCTCCGGGAGTGCGTTGCCGAACTGCGGGATCGCTATCCCGAAAAGGAGATCGCGTTCGTCGAGATCGAGGACGAGCAGGGCTTCTCGAAGCGCAAGGCCGATTACATCAATGGGGCGCTGGAGCTCTACCTGAAAAAGGATTGCTACAACGTCGTCTATGGCTTCGATGCCGACGAGTTCCTGACGTTCAAGAAGGGCCACACGGTCAAGGATTTCTACGCGGGCTTCGCCCAGCGCTTCCCGGGGGAGGAGAACCTGAAGCGGTTCTACTTCCGGTTGCCCTGGATCAACGTGATCTGCAAGGAGCACATCGACTACCAGCAGGATCTCGAGGGTAGACTGCTGGAGGCGGAGTACTGGTCGCTGGGCGAGCAGGCCTCGGACACCAAGGCGCTGTTCGTCTACCGCCAGACCCACCGCCTGCACATGGGCTACCACTGGCTCATGGCCAGGCAGGATGGCACGGTGCTGGAACCCGAAGCGGAGATCATGGACTTCGCCCGGGAGTGGGAAGCGTGCATCTACCACCTGCCGCTGCGCAGCGTGGAGCAGTTCTTCGCCCGGATCGGCAACTACGTCTCCAGTGCGGCAAAGCAGGAGAAGCACAACCGCTTGAGTCAGTTCTTCATCGACAACCCGCACATCAACCGTCAGCACTTCTTCGAGATGTGCATCGCGCCCGAACCGAGCTATCCGAGCTACGAGGTGCTCAAGCAGGAGATGGGGCCAGCCATCGAGGAGATGGTGCTGATGGCGTTCACCAAGCTGATGGTGAAGCCCCGGATCGACATCGGCCGGGCGCTGGCGCCGGCCAGCCACTGAGGGCAGCCATCGAGACGGAAGGCGCGGCATCACGGGCAGTAAAGTTCGGCGGCCAGGTGGCGATCACCTGGCCGCTGGTCGTATCGGCACCCGGGGTTTCGGTCCGGGCACAGCGGGGACGCGGGATCAGGAGGCGACCGGCAGGCGGGAGTCCCAGAGCAGGCGTTCGATGGGGGAGACGTTGGCCGTCAAGTGCGAGACGGCGTTGACCACGGCGAGATCGATGCCGGGCCGGCTGTAGAAACCACCGTTGACCTGGGTGGCGTGAATGACCGTGCGGGCGAAGCTCCCGAACAGCCGGCGATCCGGCCCGATCGGGTGGCGCCAGAAATCGTCCAGCGAACTGGGGGCGGTGAGTCCGGGCATGCGGTAGATCGCCTCGCCGAGCGCCAGGGTCGGGCACTCGCTCTCCAACGCCATCAGCCCCTCGTTGCCGTTGATCGTGATCAGGCCCGAGGCGTGCTCGATCAGCGCGGGGAGATTCCCGGCGGGTATCGAGACCAATCGCTCGCCGAGTCCGGTCGTCGCCGCGAGATCCCTCAACTGCCGGGTGCAGGCGGCATCGGCACGGCACGCAGGATCGACGATGGCCAGCCGGGTGTGGCCCGGGGCGAACCGGGCAAAGGACTCGACTACCCGGGACACGCCCGCCCGAAGGTCGGCGTAGGGTGAATGAAACCGGATTCGGGGGTCGTCGGCGGGCTGCAGCGGGAACAGGTAGTAAGGCTTCCCGCTGGCGATCAATGTCCGCTGCAGGCTGTCGGCGCGTCGACGCTGCAGACCGCTGAGTGGTGCGATCGCCCGTCCGTGGCGAATTCCCGCCGGGAACCCGGCCTGCCCCCGGTCGTGCCGGAACAGAAGCGGGGTGGCGAGATCCGCCATGCGGTAGCCGAACGCCCGGGCGGCGCACCTGGCGAACGCCGTTTCGAACGGTCGTGGGGGGAGCTGCCGGGGAAGCGTCGGGCCGATGGCGTGGTACCACTCGGGGTCCCGGGGCAGCAGCGAATGGCCGACGGTGCCCTCGCGTTCCAGGGTGATCCAGTAGGGCTGGAAGTAGCCCGGCGCCAGGATGTGGCTGCGGATGCCGCGTCGACGGGCGGCGCGTACCACTTCCTTGTGGGCTGGCCGGTTGTCGTCGAAGGCCACCTGGTCGGTGATGCCGTGGCGCCGCCAGAGATCGGTGACGAACTCTGCCAGCATCGGCCAGGGGTCTCGGAAGGTCTCGGCGTGGCGCCCCTGCCAGGCAACCTGGTCGCCGAGCGTGAAGTTGACCTTGACGACCTTATGCCCGTCGTCGGTCAGCCGCTTCCCGAGCTGGCTGAGGAACGGGGAGCCCGGGCCTTGCAGAAACAGAAAAGCTCGCCTTGCGGGGAACATCGTCTCGATCCCTCTGTGCAGGTAGACGTCGTCGGCGAAAGCGCCATGACGGGACGTGCCTTCAGCGGTATGTCCCGGGGAGAGCCAGCGACGAAGTCGGCGCAGGGGCTGCCGGTCGCCCGACGCAGGGGCAATGAGACGGGCGGTGACACCGAATCGCCATCCCGGGGGCGGGTAGGCACGGCCTGACTGTAACGCGGCACGATGGGGCTGCCATGCCGCGTTTTGGTGAATCTGGCGGTGGTTTAAATCGTCTTGGGAGGATGAGGCTTGTCAGCCTCGGCGGGCGGGGCGTTCAGCGCGGGCAGGGTCGCCAGCAGCGTGTCGATGGTGGTATCACGGAAGAAGGCGACCAGTCGTTCGCTTCGGCTCGGGCCGATGCCCGGGAACGTCTGCCAGTCCGCTGCCGAGCGTGCGCGGAGGGTCGCCAGTGGCACCGCGAGAGCGGAATCAAGCACGGCTTCGGGCAGTGGCGGCATGCCCAGCGCGATCAGCCAGCGCACTGGCCGCTTCGATTCCGCGGCGTGGAAGGCCTCGAACCACTGCCGGGCCCTTGCCTCTCCGACCCCGGGCAGCGACTGCAGCTGGTCGATCTCCAGCGTCCGCCAGGAGAGCAGGCCGTCGACCAGGCCGGCATCGACGAGGGCGCTCCAGGCGGCGGGCCCGACGCCGGTCATGTCCAGCCCCTGCTTGCCGCCGAGCCAGGCCAGGCGCGCCAGGAACTGCTCGCGACAGCCCGCTGACGGGGCGAGACAGGAGAGGGCGTCGTAGCGCGTGGCGTCCGGCAGCGACAGGGCGGCACGCGGCGTGGCCGGGATGACGACTCGCTCGATCCGGGGAATGGTGGCGCCGGCGAGAGCGACCTCCACCTGATCGCCGGGCCGCACGTCCAGCGCTTTCCAGTGGTCCACCGATCCCAGGCTGACCGAGCCGACCTCGCGGTCGTCGAGGAGAACGGGCTCCAGCCGGGCAACGGGCGTCAGGCGTCCGGTGCGTCCCACCGAGACGTCGATCGCCTCGACCACGGCCAGCGTTCGCGCGGCCGGGTATTTCCAGGCGACGGACCAGTTGGGCGGCTCCGCTTGCCAGGAGGCGCCGGGCGGCCGTTCGCGGCGCTTGATGACGACGCCGTCGGAGGCGAAGGGCAGCGGGGCGTGGTACCAGCGATCCCGCCACTGCTCCACCTGGGAGAGTCGACTGACCGATCGGGTATAGCTGGCCGTGTCGGGAAAGCCGAGCTGCGCCAGCCGCTCGAGACGGTCGTCACCGGTTCGGGGGCCATCCGGCCAGGCCCAGGCGAAGAAGCCGATCTGTCGGGCCTCCGCCGCGGTCAGCTCGCGCCGGTTCAGCAGCCCCGCCACCCGGGAGCGCGCCGAGGCGCCGCCATCCCGGGCCTGTACGTGATCGGCCAGGCGCAGGTAGAGCTCGCCCTGCAGGGTCACCGCTTCGTCGGTCGGCAACCGTTCCGGGATGCTGTCGATCCGTCTGACCGACGCGGTCCAGTCCTGTCCCTTCTCTCCATCGCCGCGACTGATGGCGCGTTGAAGGCGGCCTTCGCGATAGACGAGCGTCACGGCGACACCGTCGACCTTGGGCTGGATCCAGAGTGGCCGCTTCGGCTGTCTGGACAGCCATTCGCCGACGGCCCGGCGATCGGGAAGCTTGTCGAGCCCGGTCTGGGCGTAGGGGTGTTCGAGTTCGTCCCGAGCCGAGACGGGCGTGGGCTGTCGGGGCGGTGGGGCATCCGGGTCGAGGCAGCGGCGCCACTGCCGCCAGCGGCGTCTGGCCTCGTCGTAGACGCTGTCGTCGACCAGGCGCTCACCGCGCTGGTAGTAAGCCTCGTCCCACGCCTGCAGGCGTCGGGTCAGCTCGTCGTAGCTCGCGTGCCGTGCTGTCAGGCTCTTGCCCGGAGGGCACGCAGCGCCGGGCTCGGCTGCGTGGGCATGGGGCACTCCCGCTACGCTCAACCAGGCCAACATCACGGCCCGAATCCCTATTGCCAGCATGTCGTCATCGCTCCGGGGTCTATGACTCCTTCAACGACCGCTCGGCGATTTTCTTGATCCGCGGGATGCGGCAGGCGTGGGGGACGAGGCGAGATGAGACCAGGCCAGACGACGAAGCCCCGCGACACGAACCGACTTCACCGAGTCGGGGGTTCGAGATCGCGGGGCTCTGTCGTTTCAGGACCCGGGTTCGCCTGGCCCCGAATCGGGCCAGAGCGCGACGATCAGCTCTTGGAGGTCAGCTTCACGTAGTCCAGCAGGATCTGGGATGTCTCCTGCAGTTCGGCGCGGTCGATGGGCTTGGCGTCATCAGAATCGGGCACTTCGTCCTCACCGCCGTCCTGGCCATCGTCGTTGCCTTGGGCATCGCCATTGTCCTGGCCCGTGCCGTCGTTCCGATCCCTGGCATCGGTCCAGTCGTCGAGCGGCTCCATGCCCAGCGAGCGCCGTCGCTGATTCTCCAGCGCCAGTTGCTCGGCTTCCTGGGCGTCCATCTCGCGCTGACGCTGCTCCCTGTTGAGGCTAATGCTGGTCTGCTGCTCGCGCAGCCGCTTGCTCAGCTGCGCCTGCTTCTCCAGATAGACGAAATCGGGGTCATTGGCGATGCGCTGCTCGTGGCGATCCTGCAGCGCCTCGAGGTAGCGCCAGGGCTCGCCGTAAAGGCGATATTGCACCGGCCGCACCCGATCCCAGGGCAGGGCGTTGTCGAGGGCGCTCTCGCCGATCTCGTCCGGGTCGATCAGGCTCGGATAGATGATGTCCGGCTCGACGCCGCGGTGCTGCGTGCTCTCCCCCGAAATGCGATAGAACTTGGCCCGGGTCAGCTTGATCTGCCCATGGCTGAGGTCGGTCAGTGTCTGCACGGTACCCTTGCCGAAAGTCCGGGTTCCGACGACCAGGCCTCGGCCGTAGTCCTGAATCGCGCCGGCAAAGATCTCCGAGGCGGAAGCGGATAGCCGATTGACCAGGACGGCGAGCGGGCCGTCGTAGGCGACGCCGGTATCGGTGTCTCCGTAGAGGTTGATGCGGCCGCGGGCATCGCGTACCTGGACGGTGGGGCCGCGGTCGATGAACAGCCCGATCATCGAGTTGGCTTCCTGCAGGGCACCGCCGCCATCGTTGCGCAGGTCGAGCACGATACCCTCGACGTGTTCGGCCTTGAGCTTGTCGATCTCCTTGGCCACGTCGCGGGTGGTGCTGCGGTAGTCGGACTCTCCGGCCTGCCAGGCATCGAAGTCGACGTAGAAGGCCGGCACGGTGATGATGCCGATCTTGTGCGTCTCGCCATCGCGCTGGATCTCCTCGACCCGGCTATGAGCGGCCTGATCCTCGAGCTTGACGGTATCCCGGGTGATCTTGACGGTATGGGTCCGGGTCACGTCGACGGCCTTGGCGGGGATGATGTCCAGCCGTACCGTCGAGCCTTTCGGTCCGCGGATCAGGTCGACCACCTCATCGAGGCGCATGCCGACCACATTGACCATGTCGCCATCCTCGTCCTGACCCACGGCCACGATACGATCCGCCGGCTGCAGCACGCCGGCCTTGTCCGCCGGCCCGCCGGGGACCAGGCTCGACACCTTGACGTACTCGCCGTCGCTCTGCAGCAGCGCGCCGATGCCTTCCAGGGAGAGGCGCATCTGGATATCGAAGGACTCGCTCTGCTGCGGCGAGAAGTATTCGGTATGCGGATCCACCGTGCCGGTCACCGCCGACATCAGCAGCACCAGGACGTCTTCGGCATTGGTCTGGCGCACACGGTTGAGCTGGTTGGCGTAGCGGTCGTGGAGCGTCTTCTGGATCTCCTCCGGAGTCTGATCGCTCAGCGACAGCGTCAACGCGGCGTTCTCCAGACGCTTGTTCCAGAGATCGTCCAGCGCGCTTTCGCTGCCTGCCCAGGAGGAGTCCTCGCGGTCCAGCGCCAGACGTTCGTTGCTGGTGTAGTCGTAGTCGATGCCACGGTCGACCTTGTCCACCAGCCACTGGAGCCGTGCCTCCACGCGATCCTGATAGCGTGAATAGAATGCATAGACGCGGTCCAGATCGCCCGACTTGATGGCGTCATCGAGCGACGTGTCCAGATCGTTGAAATTATCGACGTCGCGCTGCAGCAGGTAGGCCCGCTGGTCGTCCAGCACGTCGAGCAGGCGCTGGAAGGCGCGCTTCGACCAGTCGTCGTCGAGGTCGACTCCCGAATAGGAGCCGTACTGCAGTGACTCGGCGACTTCACTCGCCGCCTGGCGCTGATCGTCGGTTGGGGTGGGACCGGCCAGCGCCGTGACGCTCCATGCCAGCAGTAGCAAACACATGGCCGCGTGCCGAGCGGCGACAGTCAGGGTCATCAATGAAGCACTCCCGGTTTCCTGTACACTCTCTGTTCCCTAGAAGACCACCGGATCCATGAATCTTTTTCAGGTCCGGGCCTATTGTAGCAGTCAGTCCGCATGACTACAGATCGACATCCGAGGAAACCCATGTCAGACCACGCCGCCGACAAGGCTCTCGAAGATCGCTTGCTCGATTTTCTCCAGCGTTCACCCTCTCCCTGGCACGCCACCGCGAATCTCGTGGCCATGCTGGAGGCGGCAGGATATCGGCCGCTCAAGGAAACTGACAGCTGGAAGTTGTCCCCGGGCGAAAAATATTACGTGACGCGCAACGATAGTGCCTTGATCGCGTTTCAGCTACCGGCATCGTCTTTCGAGACCCTGCGCATGGTGGGGGCCCACACCGATAGTCCGGCCTTGCGTCTCAAACCGCAACCGGCGATCGTCAACAAGGGCTGGCTGCAGCTGGGCGTCCAGGTCTACGGCGGCGCGCTGCTGGCGCCCTGGTTCGACCGTGACCTGGGGCTTGCCGGGCGCGTTCACGTCCGCCGTGCCGACGGGAGGCTCCAGGCGGTCCTGCTCAACGTGAAGGAGCCGGTGGCGATCATACCCAGCCTGGCGATCCACATGGATCGCGAAGCCAACAACGGGCGGCCGCTGAACCCGCAGACGCAGATGGCGCCGCTGTTGATGCAGGGCGGCGATGCGCCCGACCTGGATCGCCTGCTGAAGCAGTGGATCGAGCGCGAACACGGACTCGAAGTGGCGGATATCGTCGATTTCGAGCTGGGGTTCTATGACGTCCAGCCGCCTTCGCGGGTCGGGGTCGGCGGCGAGATGATCGCCAGCGCGCGGCTGGACAACCTGCTCTCCTGTTTCATCGGCATCGAAGCGCTGTTGGCCTGCGACGGTCGGCAGGGTGCGCTGTTCGTCGCCAACGATCATGAAGAGGTCGGCAGTGCCAGCGCCTGCGGCGCCCAGGGCCCCTTCCTGGCCGATGTGCTGCGCCGGCTCAACGCCGCGCTCGGCGAGGCGGGCGACGAGGGCTTCGTGCGGCTGATCCAGCGCTCGCTGATGATCTCCTGCGACAACGCCCATGCCGTGCATCCCAATTTCGCGGACAAGCACGACGCCAACCACGGACCGATGCTCAACGCCGGCCCGGTGATCAAGGTCAACGCCAGCCAGCGCTATGCGACCAACAGCACGACGGCAGCGCTGTTCCACGATCTCTGCCGGGAGGCGGACGTGCCCGTGCAGCAGTTCGTGACACGAGCGGACATGGGGTGCGGCAGCACCATCGGCCCGATCACCGCCACCGAGCTGGGTGTGCCGACCATCGACGTGGGTGTGCCGCAGTTCGGCATGCACTCGATTCGCGAGACCGCCGGTAGCCGCGATCCGGCGTATCTGATCCGGGCGCTGACGGCGTTCTTCGATCGGCCGTCGCTGGCGATTGATTGAGACGTCGGGCAAATTGACTGGGTAAACGCGAAACACGTTATGGTCCGGCCTTGCCGCCATCTGGCCTTCGATACAGAGAAGAAGACATGCTCAAGACTCCCTACCTGCTTTTCCTGGGCGACGTGCCCGACCCGTTGTCCGCCAAGGTGGCGCAGGGCATCCGTGACTGGCGCCCGGAATATGCGTTGGGGCAGTATCGGTTGCCGGGCTGCCAGGCGGACATGAAACTTCCCGACCTGACGATCGAAGAAGCGGTGGCGCAGGGCGCCCGGACGCTGGTGATCGGCGCGGCCAATCGTGGCGGGGTGATCTCCCGCAGCTGGATCGCGGTGCTCGAGGAGGCGCTGGCCGCCGGGATGGATATCGCTTCCGGCCTGCACAATCTGCTGCGCGACGAGCCGGTGCTGGTCGAGGCGGCGGAGAAGCATGGCGGACGCCTCGTCGATGTACGCGTACCGCAGGTCCAGTACCCGATCGGCGACGGCAAGCCGCGTCGGGGCAAACGGTGCCTGGCGGTGGGAACGGACTGCTCCATCGGCAAGATGTACACGGCGCTGGCGCTGGATATCGCGCTGCGCGAGCGCGGCGTGAAATCGAGCTTCCGTGCCACCGGCCAGACCGGGATCCTGATCACCGGCGAGGGTGTGCCGCTGGATGCCGTCGTCGCCGACTTCATGGCCGGGTCGATCGAGTGGCTGACGCCGGACAACGACGACGACCACTGGGACGTCATCGAAGGGCAGGGCAGCCTGTTCCATCCCTCCTACTCCGGCGTGACGCTGGCGCTGATCCACGGCGGCCAGCCCGATGCGCTGATCCTGTGTCACGAGCCGACGCGGACGCACATGCGCGGCCTGCCGCATTATCAGTTGCCGACGCTCGAACAGCTGCGCGATACCGCGCTGCCGCTGGCCCGGGTGGTGAACCCGGCGTGCCAGATCATCGGCGTCTCGGTCAACACCGCCGCCATGCCCGCCGAGGAGGCGGATCGCTATCTCCAGGCGCTCGAGTCGCGGCTGGGGCTGCCGTGCGTCGACCCCTATCGCCAGGGCGCCGAGCGGCTGGCGGAGGCGGTGGCGGCATGTTGAGACTGAGCGTCGAGGAGCAGGTCTTCCCGCTCGCCGAGGTGTTCACTATCTCCCGCGGTTCACGCACCGAGGCGCGGGTCGTGGTGGCGACGTTGAGCGACGGCGTTCACGCCGGACGCGGCGAGTGCGTGCCCTACGCGCACTATGGCGAGTCGATGGCGAGCGTCATCGCGCAGATCGAATCGCTGCGGGACGACCTGGCCAACGGGCTGGATCGTGAAGCGTTGCAGGCTCGGCTGCCGGCCGGTGCGGCGCGCAATGCGGTGGATTGCGCGTTCTGGGATCTCGAGGCCAAGCGCAGCGGGTCTCCGGTCTGGCAACTCGCCGGGCTGTCAGCGCCGGTGGCCGAAGTCACGGCTTTCACGCTGTCGCTCGATACCCCGGAGGTGATGCGCGACAAGGCCAGGCGTCATGCCGCGCGTCCCCTGCTGAAGCTGAAGCTGGGCGGCGAGGGCGATCTCGAGCGCCTGCGGGCGGTGCGCGAGGGGGCGCCGGATTCGCGGATCATCGTCGATGCCAACGAGGGCTGGGATCGCGACACCTATCAGCGCCTGGCGCCGGCACTGCTCGAGTTGGGAATCGACATGGTGGAGCAGCCGCTGCCCGCCGCGGATGACGCATCACTGGCGGAGATCGAGCGGCCGTTGCCGGTGTGTGCCGACGAGGCCTGTCATGACCGCACGTCGCTACCCGACCTGGTCGGCCGCTACGACATGATCAATATCAAGCTCGACAAGACCGGTGGCCTGACCGAAGCTCTGGCGCTCAGGCGCGAGGCGCAGGCCTTGGGGTTCGAAGTGATGGTGGGCTGCATGGTGGGGTCGTCGCTGTCGATGGCGCCGGCACTGCTGGTGGCCCAGGGGGCCGCCGTGGTGGATCTCGACGGGCCGCTGTTGCTGGCCCGGGATCGCGAGCATGGCATGCGCTTCGACGCCGAGGGCATCCATCCGGCTTCACCGCGGCTGTGGGGCTGAAGGGCCACGTCGCGCAAGGATCGAGACAAGAGAGATGGATGAAATGACGCAGCGCACGGTGTACGTGAATGGCGACTACGTCGCGGAGCGGGACGCCACGGTATCGATCTTCGACCGGGGATTCCTGCTTGCCGATGGCGTCTACGAAGTCTCTTCGGTGCTGGGTGGCAAGCTGATCGACTTCCCCGGCCACATGGGACGCCTGAATCGTTCCGCCGCCGCGCTCGAGCTGGCGCTCCCGTGGGACGAGGAGGCGCTACTGGCGATCCACCGCGAGCTGATTCGGCGCAACGCGCTGGACGAGGGCATGGTCTACCTCCAGTTGACCCGAGGCAGCGCCGGCGACCGGGATTTTCACTACCCCGACGCCGATACCCAGCCCACGCTGGTGCTGTTCACCCAGGCCAAGTCGCTGGTCGACGCCCGCAGTGGCAGGGAGGGCATCCGCGTGGCCACGCAGCCCGACTGGCGCTGGGCGCGGCGTGATATCAAGACGGTGCAGCTGCTCTATCCCGCCATGGCCAAGATGGCGGCCGCTGCTGCCGGGGCCGACGACGCCTGGCTGGTCGAGGACGGCATGGTGACCGAAGGGGCTTCCAACAACGCCTGGATGCTGACCCGCGACGGGGCCCTGGTGACCCGCGAACTCTCTCCCGCCATCCTGCCGGGCATTACCCGGGCCGTGGTCATGGAGCTCGCCGAAGCGCTGTCGTTGCGGATCGAGGAGCGGGCGTTCAGCGTCGAGGAGGCACGGGAGGCCAGGGAGTGCTTCGTGACATCGGCGTCTTCCTTCGTCACGCCGGTCATCGCGATCGACGACGTCCCGATCGGCGACGGACGCCCCGGCGAGGTGGCCCGGCGCTTGCGAGCGGCGTATATCGAGGAGAGTCGCCGACGCGCCCTCTGAGCCACCGTCGGCCGGCTCGAGCAGTCGGCCGATCGCGACCCAGCCAGAAACGACAAAGCTGGAAACGACAAAGCCCGCCGATCGCAAGAACGGCGGGCTTTGTCGTGGTATCTGGTGGCTACGCCCTGATTCGAACAGGGGACCCCATCATTATGAGTGATGTGCTCTAACCAGCTGAGCTACGTAGCCTGAAGGGCAGCTCGAGGCGCCCGACAACGGTTGCGAATACTACCATAACCCGATGAAACGTCAACGCTTTTCGATATCCATACGGAGTTCGGGGATGTCGATGGCTAGACGTTGAAACGGAAGTGCATCACATCGCCGTCCTGGACCACGTAGGCCTTGCCTTCGAGACGCCACTTGCCGGCTTCCTTGGCGCCGTTCTCGCCGCCCAGCGCCACGAAATCGTCATAGCTGACCACTTCGGCGCGAATGAAACCCTTCTCGAAGTCGGTATGGATGACGCCGGCCGCTTGCGGTGCGGTGGCGCCGATCTTGACCGTCCACGCCCGAACCTCCTTCACGCCCGCGGTGAAGTAGGTCTGCAGGCCCAGCAGGCCATAGCCGGCACGAATGACGCGGTCGAGCCCCGGCTCCTCCATGCCCATCTCTTCGAGGAACATGGCGCGCTCCTCGTCCTCGAGCTCGGCGATCTCCGCTTCCAGCTTGTTGCAGACCGGCACCACGACGGCGTTCTCGTCGGCGGCGATCCGGCGAACCGTATCGAGATGGGGGTTGTTCTCGAAGCCGTCCTCGTTGACGTTGGCGATGTACATGGTCGGCTTGAGCGTCAGGAAGCCGAAGCTGCGCAGCTGGCGTTGCTCATCCTCGTCCAGGCCGAAGCTGCGCAGCGGTCGACCCTCGGCGAGATGGGGCTGGATTCGGTCGAGAATGGCCTTGGTGGCGATCGCCTCCTTGTCGCCGCCCTTGACCACTCGGGTCAGACGCTGGATCGAGCGCTCGACGGCATCGAGATCGGCCAGCGCGAGCTCGAGGTTGATGGTCTCGATATCGGCGGTGGGGTCGACCTGGTTGGCGACGTGGATGACGTTGTCATCTTCGAAGCAGCGCACCACATGGGCAATGGCATCGGTCTCGCGGATATTGGCCAGGAACTGGTTGCCCAGGCCCTCGCCCTTGGAGGCGCCCTCGACCAGGCCGGCGATGTCGACGAACTCCATCGTGGTCGGCACCACCTTTTCCGGCTTGACGATCTCGGCCAGCTTGTCGAGCCGCGGGTCCGGCATCGGCACGATGCCGGTGTTGGGTTCGATGGTGCAGAAGGGGAAGTTCTCGGCATCGATGCCGGAGCGCGTCAATGCATTGAAGAGAGTCGACTTGCCGACGTTGGGAAGGCCGACGATGCCGCAATTGAAACCCATAGGAGTTACCCGAGTTGATGTACAGGGAAAGCTGAAAGAGAGGCTCGCTATTCTACGGGACGCCGCAGCAGAAGGAAGAGGAAAGAACGGCGCTGCGCGCCGGGAAGCAACGTCCCCGACCTCTTTCGTCCTCTTGCTTGTCTCTTAGCTCTTGAAGCTGTGCAGACGATTCATGGCCTTGGCCCAGTCGCCGGAGAGCGCCTCGGGGAGGGTGGCGATGATCTCGTCGATGGCAGCATCGATGGACTGGCGCTCCGCCTTGCCGGGACGGCCCAGGACGTAGTTGGTGACCAGCTTGGCACTACCGGGGTGGCCGATGCCGATGCGGAGGCGGTGGAAGCCGTTGGTATTGCCCAGCGCGCTGACGATGTCGCGCAGGCCATTGTGCCCGCCGTGTCCGCCACCCGTCTTGTAGCGGGCGCAGCCGGGTACGATATCGAGTTCGTCGTGAGCGACGAGAAGCTCGTCCGGGGCGATCTTGAAGAACTGGCACAGCGCGGCCACGGAGGCGCCGCTGCGATTCATGAAGGTGGTGGGGGTGAGCAGGTGCAGGTCGTGCCCGCCCAGCTGGATCTTGGCATACAGACCCAGGAACTTGCGCTCGGGACGCAGCGTCTGTGCTGCGTCCCTCGCGAGTTGCTCGACCAGCCAGGCGCCGGCATTGTGGCGGGTGTCCTCGTACTCCGCTCCCGGATTACCGAGACCGATGATCGCTTTCACTGCCATGCCGACTGCCTGTTATCCGGTCTTTGACGCAAGATTACGCGTCGTCTTTCGGCTCGCCATCTTCGTCGACGCCTTCACCGGCGACTTCGTCGTCACTGGCGACGGTCGGGTGGGTCACGCTGACGACACCGGCGTCGTGCTCTTCGCCATGGCTCAGCTCGACCAGGGTCACGCCTTCCGGCAGTTTGATGTCGGAGAGGTGGATGGTCTCGCCCAGGCCCAGATCGGCGACGTCGACTTCGAGGTACTCCGGCAGCTTGGACGGCAAGCAGCTGATCTGAACGTCGTTGTTCAGGACGTGGAGAACGCCACCTTCGTCCTTGACGCCCTTGCACGACTCTTCGTTCAAGAAGTGCAGCGGGACGTTCATGGTCAGCTCGTGAGTCGCATCGACGCGCATGAAGTCGGCATGAGTGACCAGCGCCTTGTACGGATGACGCTGGAGGTCACGGATGATGACCTGTTCGCTCTTGCCGTCGACATTGATATCGATGATCGAGGAGAAGAACGCCTCGTCTTCGATCGCCTTGTAGAAGGCGGGCTTGTCGATGGTGATCGGCTGCGGTGCCGCGGTGCCACCGTAGATGATGGCGGCGACCTGTTCGTTCTTGCGGCGCAGGCGGCGGCTCGCACCTTTCCCCAGCTCCTTACGAACATTGGCGGTCAGGATGTAATGGGACATTGATTGTCACCTCTAGTGGTCAAGTAAAGGAATCGGCACCGCCCGCGACCAGACGATGCCGTTCCAGCAGGGACCACCGCCATCACGGCAGTGGCCCACGTATCCGCGCGTGCTTCGCTCGTCGTCCCCGCCCCGTTTCCGGGTAGGGATCAGTGAAACATCGCGCTGACGGATTCTTCGTTACTGACACGCCGGATGGCTTCGGCGATCAGGCCGGCGACCGTCAATTGACGGATCTTGCCGCTGCGACGTGCAGGTTCGGAGAGCGGTATGGTATCGGCAACGACGAGTTCGTCAAGCACCGAACCAGTAATATTGTCCACGGCGGGCCCGGAAAGGATCGGATGCGTGGCGTAAGCGACCACGCGACGGGCGCCGTGAGCCTTCAGGGCCTCCGCCGCCTTGCACAGCGTACCGGCGGTATCGACCATGTCGTCGACCACCACGCAGGTACGGTCCTGGATGTCGCCGATGATGTGCATCACCTGGGCCTGGTTGGCCTGCGGGCGGCGCTTGTCGATGATCGCCAGGTCGACGTTGAGCTGCTTGGCGATGGCTCTGGCACGAACCACGCCGCCCACGTCGGGGGAGACCACCACCAGGTCGTCGTAGTTCTGGCGCTCGATGTCGTCGAGCAGGATCGGCGAGCCGTAGACGTTGTCCACCGGGACATCGAAGAAGCCCTGGATCTGGTCGGCGTGCAGGTCCATGGTCATGACCCGGTCGACGCCGGCCTTGACCATCATGTCCGCTACGACCTTGGCCGAGATCGGCACGCGGGCGGAGCGCACGCGGCGGTCCTGGCGGGCGTAGCCGAAGTAGGGCACCACCGCGGTGATCCGCGTTGCCGAGGCGCGGCGCAGCGCATCGACCATCAGGATCAGTTCCATCAGGTTGTCGTTGGTCGGCGCGCAGGTCGACTGGAGAATAAAGACGTCTTTACCGCGCACGTTTTCGTTGATCTCGACAGCGATTTCGCCATCGCTGAACTGTCCGACCGTGGCATGGCCGAGTCGATTATCGAGACTCTCGGCTACCTTGGAGGCGAGTCCGACATTGGCGTTACCGGTAAAAACCATCAATTTAGACACGCGCGGCCACCTTTGGGAGCTGTTGAAGGTCAGTAGGGGACATTCGGTTCGAGCCAGGACGGGTGAAAAGACTGCCGGAAGCGCACGGGACGAGAGGTGGGGGTTCCGAAACACCATGCTTGCCCGCCCGCGATGCGGGTCGGCATCGGGGTCGTGCGTCGAGACGGCAGGGAAAAGAACCGCAACGTCGGTGGGGAAATCGTGTGGGCTGAGCGGCCATCGCGTCCCGGTTTCCGTTTGCAGGCTTGTCGAAATTCAGGAAGTGGCTGGGGTACCAGGATTCGAACCTGGGAATGCTGGTACCAGAAACCAGTGCCTTACCACTTGGCGATACCCCAGCAATCATCGGTCGCGCTCATTATGCGCAAAAGCGCAAACCGTTGGCTAGGTTTGAGGGCAAAACCAGTCGTGAAGTCGTCATCCGTCTGAAAAGACTGGTGAAAACCGCGTAAGTAGTCGGTTTCCAGAGCGACGATGTCACGTTTGGGCCTGACCCAAACCTTCGGCAAGGTTCAAAGCCTGGTGCAGCGGAGACAGATTGCAACCGCGGGCCTTGAAGGCTTGCCATTCGTCCGGGACCTGCTGCAGTACCTGATCGGCCTGCCTCTCGTCGTCCAGCGGACAGAAGACGCAGGCGCCGGTTCCCGTCAGCATCGCGTTGCCGTACTGGCCAAGCCAGTCCAGCGCGCGATCGACCTCGGGATGAAGCGCTCGCACGATGCTCTCGCAGTCGTTGCGCCACACCGCTTCGGGGGCAGCCCCGTCGAGTGCGCGACGCATACTAATGACCGTGCTATCGCGTGTCAAACCGGGGTGGCCGAAAATCGCCGCGGTGGATATCTCGACGCCAGGATGGACGATGACGAACCAGGCGGGCCCGAGATCCACGGCGGTCAAGCGCTCGCCGACACCCTCCGCCCAGGCGGTGCGGCCCCGCACGAACACCGGGACATCGGAGCCCAGCGCCAGCCCCAGCGTCGCCAGTCGCTCGAGTCCGAGCCCAAGGCCCCAGAGACGATCGAGTGCCAGCAGCGTGGTGGCGGCGTTGGAGCTGCCGCCGCCCAGCCCGCCGCCCATCGGCAGGCGCTTCTCCAGCGTGACGGTCGCGCCCTGTCGACAGCCGGTCTCGCGCTGTAGCCGGCGGGCGGCGCGGACGATCAGGTTGTCCGCTTCGGTGACGCCGGCGAGCGCCGGCGACAGGGTGATGTCGCTCCCTTGGGGCTGCGTTTCGAACCGCAGCGTGTCGCCGCGGTCCAGGATCTGGAACAGCGTCTGCAGCGAGTGATAGCCGTCCTCGCGACGCCCGGTGATCCGCAGCAGCCGGTTGAGCTTGGCCGGTGCGGGCAGCGTCAGCGATCTCATGGCGACGCGTCCGCCGCCTGCCCGGATGCGCCTTCGTTCCCGCTGCCCGGTTGCCACTGGTTGACCACCAGCGTGGCGCGGATGTCGTCATAGGTCATGATCAGGCGGCTCGGCAGCCACAGCGAGTCGGCGTAGGTCCAGTCCCGGTAGCGAATGGTCCAGCCGTCCTGGCTCAGGGTCTCGGGGAAGCCGAGTTCATCGTCGCTCTGCCGATGGGCCCGGCCCGGGGCGGGGAGCCCGCGGACCCAGTAGTCCAGCGCCGATATCGGCAGCGACCAGCCCAGCTGTTGCTGCATCAGCGCTTCCGGCGACGACGCCTCGAAGCGACCGTCGCCGGTGGTCAGGGTGACGGCGCCCTGGCGGCCTTCGAGAACGCTGCGCCCGGCACCGAAGGGGCCGCTGATCAGCATGCGGTAGTGATCGGGTGCCTGGGACCAGTCCAGGTTGGCGCTGCGGCTCTCTTCCGCGGTGCGCAACCCGACCTTGCCGGCCACTTTCCAGGTATCCAGCGCGGCCAGGTCCTGCTGCTGCCGCTGCCAGTCGTCGGGCTGCCGCGGCACGTCCGGGGCCGGCGCCTGTCCGGCACAGCCGGCCAGCCAGACCAGCAGGAGCAGGGCACCCAACGGCTGCCACCGTTTTTGAAACGGGGACGACAGGTGGCGAGGCCGAGCGTTGGCGAGAAGGCTTGGAGACATGGGAAGTTCCTGTCGAGTACGGATGAGTCCGGCGTGGAAATAGGGGCGCATACGATACCAGGGGCGCCGGGCTGTCACGAGCTTCGAGTGCCACCCGTCACCCCGCGGCGTCCGGCTACGGGGCCAGTTGGGGATAGCGGGTCAACAGGTCGTCGATATCCGGGTGGACGTCGCTGTCGGCGAGCGCGGACCTCACCAGGGCTCGAGCCTCGTCCTGGTGATCGAGCACGACCAGCACCTCGGCGAGATGCGCGGCGACCTCCTGATCGGGTTGGCCGGTGTAGGCGCGGCGTAGATACCCCAGCGCCTTGCGCGTCTCCCCGCGTTTGAAATATATCCACCCCAGGCTGTCGAGGATCGCGGGGCTCTGGGGCTCGAGCGCATGGGCCCTCTCGATGAGTTCCTGCGCCTCGTCGTAGTGCTCGGTCGTGGTCGCCAGGGTATAACCCAGGGCGTTGAGCGCCGCGGCGTTGTCGGGATACCTGGCGATGAGCTGGCGCATCTGGCGCATCATCGTCTCGACGTTACCGCGTTCGAATTCGCGCATGGCGCGGGTGTAGAGGAGGTCGGCTTCGTCCGGAGCCTGCTCGAGGCTGCTGGCAAGCAAGGCATCCGCCGCCGCTGACTGATCGACACTGTCGAGGGCCTGCAGGCCGATCTGTGTCAGTGCGACGCGTTGGCCGGGATGGCGCAGAATCTCGACGCGCAGGAACTGCTGGGCTTCGTCGCTGCGGCCGTTGGCGGTCAGCATGCGGGTGGCCAGGGCGCGGGAGTCGAGGAAACCCGGACCCACGGGGACCTGGCGGTAGTAAAGCAGGGCGTTGTCGATCTCGCCCTGGGTCTCGGCGATGCTCCCCAGCACCAGATAGGTGGCCGGCGGCGTGTCGTCGCGGTCGAGCAGCGGCAGCAGCAGCCGGCGGGCGGGTTCCAGCGCACCGGCATCGAGATAGAGCTGGGCCAGGCCGATCCGCAGTGACGGCGTCGCGTCGTGCCGTTCCAACAGCCGATCGATCTGTCCTTCGGCGGCGGCGATGTCGCCATTGGCGATCTGCGCCTGGGCCAGCGCCAGCAGGAACCGGTCGTCACCGGGGGAGAGTTCTTGGCCACGCCTCGCGGTGGAGGCGGCCTGGGCGTAGTCGCCGGCTTCGAGGGCGATCTGGGATCGGGTCAGCCACAGCTCGGGTAGCTCGGCGTGGCGTCGTGCCAGGTTTTTCAGGCGCTGCTGGGCCTCATCGACCATTCCGTCGGCGGCTTCCAGCCGGGCGGTGGCCATCTGCGCGTCGGCGTGGTCCGGGAAGGCGACGGTGAAATCGCGCAGCTGGGCAATCAGCGGCGGCAGTTCCGCCCGGGACTCCACCATCAGATCGGCGAGGTCGAGCAATTGCGCGTCTTCCCCCGACCGGGCGAGTTCGAGCCTGTGCTGCAGCGCCGCCGGCCAGTTGCCGCGATCTACCGCGATCCCCGAGAGCAGCTTTTCCGGGGCCGTATCGTCGGGCGCAAGCTGCTGCCAGCGCTCTGCGGTGGCATTCAGCAGCGCCGTATCGTCGGTATAGCGCGCGGCCAGGGTGGCACGCTCGGCCAGGGCGGCGGAGCGATAGCGTGCGGCGGCCGCCAGGTAACCGGCCGCGGCACGGTGAAAGTCGCCGCGCTGGCCGGCCATCTCGGAAAGCAGTACCTGGGAGAGGCCCTTGGCATCGAAGCCGCTGGAGATCGGTGGCGCGGTTGCCAACGGGTCGTCGACGGGCGGCGACGCAGTTCCGCCTGACATGCTCTCGCAGCCAGCCAGCAGGACCGCACAGATAGCGGCGGATAACAGACTTTTAGGCATGCGGTCCTCGAGATCGATCAATGGCTCCAGCATAACGGCTGGCGGGCGGGGGTCAATCGCGGAGGCGGCTACCGCGGGCATGATTCATTGCCTGCTAAGCGTCTTCCGGGTGTGCTAAAATGGCGGCGCTTCGCCCGACGGGTCACCCTGGCTGGGACCCGCCGTCGGCTGGCATGTCTCGGCGTCTTGGCCTCAGGCCGGTCGCGAACATTGGTGGGGCGTCTGACGACCTGACATCCGTCGCGCTCCATTTCGGCGCGCCGCATCATGTTCGAAGGCGCGAGGGCCGGGTCCACGCAAGACAAACGACCGTGATTTCATGACGCTGCTAGCACTGGGTATCAATCATAGGACGGCCGCGATCGACATGCGCGAGCGTGTCGCCTTCTCGCCGGCACAAATCGAGTCTGCACTGACACAGCTGCGGGCCCTGCCCGACGTGCGTGAGGCGGCGGTGCTTTCCACTTGCAACCGGACCGAGCTGTACTGCATCACCGTGGACGAGGGTGAGCGTCAGTTGCTCGAGTGGCTGGGGGCGTTTCACGGCATGCCCGCGGAGGAGTTGCTGAAC
This sequence comes from uncultured Salinicola sp., assembly GCF_937921195.1. Taxonomy (NCBI): domain Bacteria; kingdom Pseudomonadati; phylum Pseudomonadota; class Gammaproteobacteria; order Oceanospirillales; family Halomonadaceae; genus Salinicola; species uncultured Salinicola sp. The sequence goes on along the minus strand of NZ_CALFQK010000032.1, from coordinate 19,469 downwards.
TGCGCCTACCACTATCACGAGGGCGAGGCTGCGAAACATCTGATGCGGGTGGCGGCCGGGCTGGATTCGATGGTCCTGGGCGAGCCGCAGATCCTGGGCCAGCTCAAGGACGCCTATCAGATCGCGCGCCAGCATGCCGGTCTCGGCAGCGAACTGGAACGACTGTTCCAGCAGACGTTCTCCGTCGCCAAGCAGGTCCGGAGCGAGACCTCGATCGGCGAGAACCCGGTGTCGGTCGCCTACGCGGCGGTCAGCCTGGCGAGCCGGATCTTCGACGACTTCGGCCGGGCCCGCGCGCTGTTGATCGGCGCCGGGGAGACGGTCGAGCTGGTCGCGCGCCATCTTCGCGAGGCGGGGATCATGGGGCTGACCGTCGCCAACCGCACCCTGGCGCGGGCCCAGGCGCTGGCCGATGAGTGCGGTGGCCGGGCGATCGAGCTCAGCGCCATCCCGCAGGCGCTGGAGCAGGCGGACATCGTGATCGCTTCCACGGCCAGCGAACTGCCGATCCTCGGCAAGGGCATGGTCGAGCGGGCCCTCAAGGTGCGCCGCCACCGGCCCATCTTCATGGTCGACATCGCGGTGCCACGGGACATCGAGCCCGAAGTGGGAGATCTCGCCGATGTCTTCCTTTATAGCGTCGACGATCTGCAGCAGGTGATCGCCGAAAATCGTCGTCATCGCGAGGTCGCCGCACGTCAGGCCGAGGCGCTGATCGACACTGGCGTCGAGCACTGGTTGCACGAGCGTCGGGTGCGTGGCGCAGGGGACCTGATTCGGCGTTATCGTCAGCATGGCGAGGCGCTGAGGCGCGATTCCGAAGCGGAGGCACTGGCGCAGCTGGCGCGCGGCGAGGATCCCGAGACGGTGATCAAGCGGCTCTCGCACCAGTTGGCCAACAAATTGATGCATGGCCCGACGCTGCGCCTGCGCGAAGCCTCGGGCCAGTCACGTCACGATATCATCCAGGCGGCCGATAATCTGCTCATCGAGGGGCCCGCCAAGACACAGGACTCGGTATGAAAAGACAGGACTGGGCATGAAAGCGTCTCTGCGCGAACGACTCGACGCCTTCCAGGACCGCTTCGAGGAGCTGTCCGCGCTGCTATCCGAGCCCGAGGTGATCGCCGATCAACCGCGTTTCCGGGACTATTCCCGCGAGTATGCGGAGCTAGAGCCGCTGGTCGGCGCCTGGCTCGCCTATCGCCGCACGGAAGGTGACATCGAGGCGGCCGATCAGATGCGCCAGGACAGCGATCCGGAGATGCGCGAACTGGCCGAGGAGGAGTGGCGCTCATCCAGAGCGGAACTCGAGGAGCTGGAGGAAGAGGTCAAGCGCCTGCTGGTGCCCAAGGACCCGGACGACGACAGCAACGTCTTCCTGGAAGTCCGCGCGGGTACCGGTGGCGACGAAGCGGCGCTGTTCGCCGGCGATCTGTTTCGCATGTACTCCCGCTATGCCGAGCGCCGGGGCTGGAAGGTCGAGGTGGTCAGCGCCAGCCATGGCGAGCAGGGCGGTTACAAGGAGATCATCGCGCGGGTCAAGGGCGACAACGTCTACGCGTCGTTGAAGTTCGAATCCGGTGCCCACCGCGTGCAGCGCGTCCCGGCGACGGAATCCCAGGGGCGCATCCACACCTCGGCCTGTACCGTCGCGGTGATGCCCGAGGCGAGCGAGGTGGGCGATGTCGATATCAACGCCAACGACCTGCGCGTGGACACGTTCCGCTCCAGCGGTGCCGGCGGCCAGCACGTCAACACCACGGATTCCGCCATCCGCATCACCCATCTGCCCACCGGCCTGGTGGTCGAGTGCCAGGAGGAGCGCAGCCAGCACAAGAACCGGGCCAAGGCGATGTCCCTGCTGGCGGCGCGACTCAAGCAGGCCGCCGTGGACTCGCAGCGCCAGCAGCAGGCCGATACCCGGCGCTCACTGGTGGGCTCGGGCGACCGCAGCGAGCGAATCCGGACCTATAACTTCCCCCAGGGGCGGCTCACCGATCACCGTATCAACCTGACGATCTACAAACTGGGCGAAGTCGTTGCCGGCGATCTCGACGAAGTGATCGGACCCCTGGTCAACGAGTATCAGGCGGATCAGCTGGCGGCGCTGCAGGGCGAGTGATGACGATCGACGAGGCCCTGCGCGAGGCGGCCGGAAAACTCTTCGCGTCGCCCACGGCGCGCCTCGATGCCGAAGTACTGCTGGCCCATGTCTGCGCCACGAACCGGACCTGGCTCTATACCTGGGGCGATCGCGAGCTGACGGCGGCGCAGCGGGAGGCGTTCCAGGCCCTGATCGCCCGGCGGGAGGAGGGGGTGCCGGTGGCTTATCTGGTCGGTTCGCGGGAGTTCTGGGGGCTGAGTCTCGAGACGTCGCCGGCGACGTTGATCCCGCGACCGGATACCGAGCGCCTCGTCGAGGTGGCGCTCGAGTCGGCATCGAAGCCTGCCGGCGAGCTGCTTGACCTGGGCACCGGCACCGGCGCCATCGCGCTGGCTTTTGCCAGCGAGCGCCGTGACTGGCGGGTGGTCGGAGTCGATCTCTCCGTCGATGCCGTGACGCTGGCGCAGGCCAACGCCCGGCGGCTGGCGATAACCAACGCCCGTTTCCTCCAGAGCGACTGGTTCTCCGCGCTGTCCGGTCAGCGCTTCGACCTGATCCTGTCCAACCCCCCCTATATCGCGGAAGACGATCCGCACCTGTCGCTCGACGACGTCCGCTTCGAGCCACGCTCGGCGCTGGTGGCGGCAGCAGCGGGAATGTCGGATCTGGCGTGGCTGGTCGAGCAGGCGCCGCGCCACCTGCGCCCGGAGGGCTGGCTATGGATGGAGCATGGTCATTGCCAGGCGGGCCAGGTGCGGGAAGCGCTGAGGCGTCGCGGTTTTCGGGGCGGCGCGTCGCATCGCGACCTGGCGGGTCACGAGCGAGTGAGCGGCGGCCAGTGGGCCTGACTCGAAGTGACGATGCGGGTCTGCGTTGAACGAGGGTGACCGGGCTCGCTGGAGGTTTGTAACTGCTCTGTGATAGTAATAACGCCCCCGCGAACGGCGGCGGAGTCGCGGCAACAACGAGCTGGCGGCTTCGCCCCCTTCAGGGAACACTCACCATCCATCGGCTTGGAACAATTACAGCAATGAAAGCCAAATCTCGAGCTCTCGATCGAATCGATCTCAACATACTGCGGTGCCTGCAGGACAATGCACGTATCTCCTACGTGGATCTGGCATCGCAAGTGGGGTTGTCGACCACACCCTGCCTGGAGCGCGTCAAGCGTCTCGAGCGCTCCGGTATCATCCGCGGTTACAAGGCCATACTCGACCCCCGGGCGCTGCGCGCCAATCTGCTGGTGTTCGTCGAGATCAGCCTGGAGACGCAGTCGCCGTCGGTGTTCGACGAGTTTCGCAAGGCGGTTGCCAAGCTGCCGCAGATCCAGGAGTGCCACCTGGTCTCCGGGCAGTTCGACTACATTCTCAAATGCCGTATTCCCGAAATGTCCGCCTACCGGCAGCTGCTGGGCGACGTGGTGCTGACGCTGCCCGGCGTCAAGGAGTCCAAGAGCTACGTGGTCATGGAAGAGGTCAAGGAGGAGTTGGCGCTGCCGATCCCCGATCTCCTGCCGGACGAGGATCGATGACGCGTGGAGGGCTCTGGCCGACAACGTAGCTTTCGCGCCCAGGAAGATTCATGAACGATGAAGCACTACTACGCTACAGCCGTCATATCATGCTCGACGAGATCGACATCGTCGGGCAGGAGCGCCTGCTGGCGTCCCGCGTACTGATCATCGGTGCCGGTGGCCTGGGGTCCCCCGCGGCGCTTTACCTGGCCGGAGCCGGTGTCGGTCACCTGGTCATCGCCGACGACGACATCGTCGAGCTATCCAACCTGCAGCGTCAGATCGCCCACGCGGAAGGGCGCCTCGGGCGCTCCAAGGCGCGTTCCGCGGCCGACGCGGCACGGGGCCTGAACTCGACATGCGACGTGCGGGCTCTGGAGACGCGGCTCGTCGGAGAGGCATTGATGACGGAGGTCGGGCTGGCCGATGTCGTGCTGGATTGCACGGATCGGTTCTCCAGCCGCTTCGCCATCAATCGCGCCTGTGTCGAGAACGAAACACCGCTGGTGAGCGGTGCGGCCATCCGCTTCTCGGGCCAGCTGGCCGTATTCGATCCGCGACAATCTCGATCGCCATGTTATGCCTGCCTCTACGGTGAGCAGGGGGGCGATGATGCCCTGACCTGCGCGGAGAGCGGTGTCATCTCGCCGCTGGTGGGCCTGATCGGCAGCTTCCAGGCGCTGGAGGCGATGAAGTTGATCAGTGGTGCCGGGCAGCCTCATCGTGGGTTATCGACCTTCGACGCGCTGAACGGCGAGTGGCGTCACTTCGCACTGCCGAGGGACCCTGACTGCCCGGTGTGCGCTAACCGTTAGCGCCCCTGACGTTCCAGAGGGGGCGATTCACTGCGACCCGCCGGCGCCAGTCGGCGGCGAAATGGCTCGACCGTGGTCGGGAGCGTGAACCTGGCTTGGCCACGGGATTGCGTCCTGCCCGCTGCGGATGAGGTGACGACACCCGCCCGGCAACACTAAAGTCGATGAAAATTCCCCTTTCTCTCCCTGGCGATATCCTGCTAATCTAATACCCATAGTAGTTGGTATGGGTTGGTTTCTACCATATGTTGATTTCCGGTGTGCAAAACGGAATTTCATGATTTGACGAATCGAGGTGGGTGCACCTGGCGTGCGCAGCCGTGAAGTTCATGGTCGCGATACCGCGATCTTTGGCCCGATAGACTCCAGCGCAAGCGAACGAGTCTGTCGGGCGTTTTTTTGCCCCCATCTTTAGACGACATCCTCCGGTCATTTCCCGCCTTAGCGGTTCGTGCCCGGCGTCGTTCTCAAACTTTTGATATTCATGCCGATAATACGATTAGAGCCCGGATTCCCCACTCAGACCAAGAGTCGTTTCGGTCTGCGAAACATCATACTTTTTGGTCATTGCTTGATCCAGGTTAATGGGAGAAAGAGCAACGTGAGGCAGATTAAGTTTTAATTAATCCACCGCGGGCGCTGCTCAGCCAAATTGGCATCATGGCCGTATTGGAGGCGAACATTCGGTAAGACCATGAAATTGACCGTGCGAGATTTTCAGCCCGTCCAGCAGCGGACAAAAAGTGCCCCGCGTGAGGGCAGCCTGGCCCATCACGCCCAAGTTTCGGGGATGCCGGTGGGGACATTGAAAACGCGGGTCAAGAAGCTCGTCGACAAGGGAATCGAGAGAGAGCGCGCCATCGAAATCGCGCTGAGCCAACCGATCGGGCCGCAGGGGCGCCCGAGAAAACCGACTCATCGATAGGCCCTGGGCCCGAGGGGCGGCCGTGAAGCGCGAGTTCAACCCGGCAATCTGCCGAAAGCCCCTGATCCGTCATCAGAGGCTTCGGGGTGGAAATGGAGACGGCCGTGGCCAGCTCAGGAACGAGCATCCTCCTTCCACTGGGGTTGGCCGTCGCGCATCAGGACCTTGTCGCCTTCGGGCTTTTCATCCAGCTTGGCTTCATGCACTTCACCGTCGTAGCGATACCGAACGTCGTAACCGACGGTCTCTTCCTTGCTGTCATTGACGGTGCTGCAGCGCTGCTCGGTGGTCTGGTAGGTGTCGCCCTGCTGCATCTGTTGCTGGACCTGGTTCCCTGCCACGCCACCACCGACGGCACCCGCCGCCGTCATGATCTTCTTGCCGCTGCCGCCACCGAACTGATTGCCCACGACGCCGCCGACGATGGCGCCGATCGCGGTGCCGGCGATGCGATTCTCGTCTTTCACCGGACGCTGGTGAGTCACCGTGACGTTCTTGCACACTTCGCGCGGTGTGTCGGTGGTCTGCACGATCGGCTCGACGTCGACGATCTCCGCATACCTGGGCCCGCTTTCGGAGGATTGATAGGAGCCGACGGCGATGCCCCCGGCGATACCCAGTGCGGCAATGACGCCACCAATGACGATCGGTTTGTTCATGACCTTGCTCCTCTCTGTGCTCTCCGCAACGTCGAAGCGTCATGCGTTCGGCGCTGCAGTCTTCGCAATTCTTGTGATGTCCCTATCGATTGCCGGTTGGCATGATCCTCGGAGCGCGTCATTCCATGAGCGTCTCTCCAGGGTCGAGTGATTATAGCCTCGAAACCCTCGGCGAGAGTCGGATCCATGGGTTTTTGAACACTGTTTTCATGTTGGTGACGGCAGTGTCTCCAAATGGGGACAGTCTCCGGGCGGCGAGCGCCGGCGCCGAATGGGTGGGGAGCGAAACCGCCTTGCCTGCGGTGCGTGGCGACGGAAAGGGGAAGGGTCGTGGGAAGAGCGGGGCGCGACTCGTCGGCGCCGGGGTTGCCGGCGCCGATCTGGATACCGATGTGGCTTACAGCTCGAACTTGGCCAGCTTGCGGTCGACTCTGGCCTTCTTCAGTTTGGCGACCTTGGGCAGGCCGTTCTCGAATGGGGGGAAGTCCTCGCCCAGGATCAACGGCGCGAGATAGCGGCGGCCAGCTTCGCTGATATAGAGACCATCCTCGCTGATGTAGTCCCGCGGCATGAACTTCTCGTGGTTGGCGATCTCCGCCAGCGGGGCCGGCTCGATCTTCCATTCGTAGGGGGTGTCGGAGACACGCTTGATGGCGGGCATCATCGAATTCTGGCCTGCCAAGGCAAGCTCGACGGCGGCTTCGCCTACGGCGTAGGCCTGGTCGACATCGGTCTTGGAGGCGATGTGACGAGCGGCCCGCTGCAGATAGTCGGCCACCGCCCAGTGGTACTTGTGGCCGAGATCTTCCTTGACCATCGAGGCCAGGGTGGGGGCGACTCCGCCCAGCTGCTTGTGACCGAAGGCGTCGGTACTGCCCGAATCGGTGAGAAAAGTTCCGTCGGCGTACTGGGCGCCTTCGGAGACCACGAGCACGCAGAACCCGTGACGCTTGACCGCCTCGTCGATACGCGCCATCACCTTCGCCCGGTCGAACGCGATCTCCGGGAAGATGATCAGATGCGGTGCCTGTTCCGGGGACTCTCCTGACAGGGCGCCGGCGGCGGCGATCCAGCCGGCATGCCGACCCATCACTTCGAGAATGAAGACCTTGGTGGAGGTCGAGCACATCGACTCGATGTCGAGCGCCGCTTCGCGCGTCGAGGTGGCGACGTACTTGGCGACACTGCCGAAGCCGGGGGAGTTGTCGGTGATGGGAAGGTCGTTGTCGACGGTCTTGGGAACGTGGATGGCCGTCAGCGGGTAGCCCATCGTCTCCGACAGCTGGGAGACCTTGAGGCAGGTATCGGCGCTGTCGCCACCGCCGTTGTAGAAGAAGTAGCGGATGTCGTGGGCCCTGAATACCTCGATCAGGCGCTCGTACTCGGCGCGGTGCGTCTCGATGGACTTGAGCTTGTAGCGACAGGAGCCGAATGCGCCGCCGGGTGTGTGGCGCAGTGCCGAGATCGCCTCTTCGCTCTCCTGGTTGGTATCGATCAGGTCTTCCAGCAGTGCGCCGATGATGCCGTTGTGTCCCGCGTAGAGATGGCCGATGCGATCCGAGTGGCGGCGGCAGGTTTCGATCACGCCACAGGCGCTGGCGTTGATGACGGCGGTGACGCCACCGGACTGGGCGTAGAACGCATTATGCTTGGCCATATCGGCTCTCATCTCCTGAGGTTCGGTTGTGCTGGTCTCACGTCGTCGGCCCGGCGTGCTCGGACGCACATCCGTGCGGACTTCGATGACGATCTCGCGCTGGCAATGATCGACCCTGAATCATCACGAGAGGATGAAACTGGCTGGCCAATCGTGTGACATCTCCCTGTCGGGGGCCGGGCACGAATGCGGGCCCAGCATAGCCGAAAGGCGAATGCCTGTTAATACGAGGCGGTAGTGAGGGGGGCGACCAATTTTCTGCGCCTGAGGGATGAGCCGGGTACCAGCACGACCGGTTTCCTCGAGCCGGCTTGCTGATCCGACGAGACTGGCTTCACGGCGGCCACGGTGCCCGGGGGAGCGTGGGAGGGGCCAGTGGCCCGCTCCGGGAGGCCATGCTAGGCTCGCCGGCTAATGTGAGGGGGAGTTCGAATGCACGTTCATGTAATAGGGATCTGCGGGACTTTCATGGGGAGTCTGGCACGCCTGGCCAAGATGCAGGGGCATCACGTGACGGGGTCGGATGCCAATGTCTATCCGCCGATGAGCCTGCAGCTGCGGGAAATGGGCGTCGAACTGACGGAGGGCTATCGCCCCGGCAATTTGCAGCCGTCTCCCGACCTGGTCATCGTCGGCAATGCGCTCTCCCGGGGCAACCCGGAGATCGAGGCATTGCTGAATGCCAAGCTCCCCTATGTTTCCGGGCCGCAGTGGCTGGCCGAGCAGGTGTTGCCGGGGCGGCGGGTGGTGGCGGTGGCCGGGACCCACGGCAAGACCACCACCGCCAGCCTGCTGGCGTGGATACTGGAGTGCGCGGGCCTCGAACCGGGATTCCTGATCGGGGGAGTGCTCCGCAATTTCGGCCTCTCCGCCCGGCTTGGCGGGGGCGGTGCGCCCTTCGTCGTCGAGGCGGACGAGTACGATACGGCGTTTTTCGACAAGCGTTCGAAATTCGTCCACTACAGGCCGGACATCGCCGTTCTCAACAATCTCGAGTTCGATCACGCCGATATCTTTCCCGATCTGGCGGCCATCGAGCGACAGTTTCACCACTTCGTGCGCACCGTGCCGGGTAATGGCTCGCTGCTGGTCGCGGATGACGAACCGGCGCTGGAGCGGGTGCTGGATCAGGGCTGCTGGACGCCGGTGCAACGCTTCGGGCAACTGGCCGGGAGCGAGTGGCGACTGCTGCTCGATCCGGACGATAGCCGCGCCTTCACCGTGGTCTCGGGGGGCGAGAGTCATCTCGTCCGCTGGGGGATGAGTGGCCGACACAACGCGGCCAATGCCGTCGCCGCCCTGGCCGCGGCCAGCCGCTTGGGCGTCTCCCTGGTCGAGGGTTGCCGGGCGCTGGCGACATTCGCCGCGCCCCGGCGGCGCCAGGAGGTCCGTGGCGAGGTGGGCGGAATACAGGTCCTCGACGATTTCGCCCATCATCCCACGGCCATCGCGCTGACGCTCGAGGGGCTGGACCACGACCGGCATGGGGGGCGGCTGCTGGCGGTGATCGAGCCCCGTTCCAATACCATGCGTCAGGGCAGTATGAGAGCACGCCTGGTCGACAGCGTAGCGCTGGCCGACAGCGTCTGGTGGTATCAGCCCCCCGGGCTCGACTGGTCGCTGGCCGAAGTGGTTGCCGGGCATGCGGCCAGTCGTGTCGAGACCGATCTCGACGCGCTCGTCGAGCACGTCGTCGAACAGGCGCTACCCGGCGACCGGATCGTGGTCATGTCCAATGGCGGCTTCGGCGGTATCCACGACAAGTTATTGCGGGCACTGGAGGTGCGGCATGGCAGTTCGCGATGATGCGACTTCTCGCCAATACGGGGCGCCGATCGCGGTGGCGCTCACTGGCGCTTCCGGCGTGCAGTATGGGCTACGCCTGATCGAATGCCTGATCGGCGCCGGGCACGAGGTCTACGTATTGGTCTCCAAGGCGGCCCATCGTGTGATCGCCGTCGAGACCGAGATCGATCTGCCGGCCCAGCCGGATCGACTGGCACGGGATCTGACGGCGTGGTTCGACGCCGGCGAGGGGCAGGTCCGCTGCTTCGGACGGGAAGACTGGATGGCGCCTGTGGCATCCGGATCCGGTAACTGGCAGGCGCTGGTGATCTGTCCGTGTTCGACTGGCACCCTATCCGCGGTGGCCTGCGGCGCCAGCAACAACCTGATCGAGCGCGCCGCCGACGTCGCGCTGAAGGAGCGGCGAAAACTGATCCTGGTTCCCAGGGAGACGCCGCTCTCGGCCGTCCACCTGGAGAACATGCTGAAGTTGACCAACATGGGCGGTGTGATACTGCCGGCCGCTCCCGGTTTCTATCATCGCCCCGACAGCGTCCAGGCGATGATCGACTTCGTGGTGGCGCGCATTCTCAACCAACTGGATGTCGCCCAGACGCTGATGCCGCGCTGGGGCGATTGAGCGGCAGACCCCTAGACGGGGGCAAAGAGGACGACTCGCAGGATTTCCAGTATCAGCGAGGCTGCACAGAGCCAGGCCCAGGGCGGCATGCCGCGCTCGGGCCGCTGGAAATGCTGATAACTGATGCGTGTCAGGGCGCAGACGATCAGCCCCAGCAGGGCGCCGCCAATCAAGTCACTGGCCCAGTGGACGCCGATCACGAGCCTGGACAGGGCCATGGGAGCGCACGCGACGATGCCCAGCCAGTAGGCGTACCCACGATAGCGCTGCGGCATCACCTGGGCCGCAAAGGCGGCGGTCAGCCCGACCACGACGACGATCGTCGAGGTATGGGCGCTGGGATAGGACATCGACCCCGTCAGGTAATCCGGCGTGTCCGGCCGGGCGCGGCCCGCAAGGGATTTGAAGACCGTATTGCTGACGGCGACGAGGATCAGGGCGCCGGCGATATGCAGCAGCGCGGCGAAGCGCTTTGCCCACAGTAGCCACAGTAGCCAGGGCGCCATCAGGACGCCGATGCCCAGCGCGTCGCCCACCTTGGCGAGGACCTCGCTGGTGCCGATGAGCCAGTTGCGCTGCAGCATGCCGGCGAGGGAGTGGATCTGCTGGTCCATGGGCAGCGGGCCATCGTGCATCAGGACCCACGCCGTCCAGGCGATCAGGGCGATCAGGCTCGTCACCAGCAGCGACAGCGACGCCAGCGGGAATTCGCTGGCCGGGGGTGGCGAGCACAGCGCGTGCCAGCCTCTGGCCAGTCGGGGGTTGCCCGCCATGCGCCTCTCCAGCCAAGCGTGCAAACGACCCTCGGCACTGAGCTGATAGCGAATCCACGAAAACAGCAGTGCCAGTACCAGCAGCGAGACGGACAGGGCCAGCAGCCATCGCTCGGCGCCGGGGGGCAGTTGCATCAACTCCTCCCAGGAGCGGCCGAGCAGGTAGCCGGGTAGCAGGTAAGCCGGCGCCCACGCTATCGCGGAGACGAAATTGACGAGGGTGAAACGCTTCGTCGGCATCGATAGCATGCCTGCGATCATGGGAATGAAAGGGCGAACGGGGCCGAAAAAGCGGCCGACCACAACGGACAGGATGCCGTAGCGTCGGAAGAACTCGTGGCCTTGCTCCAGCCACTGGGGATGGCGTGACAGCGGCCACCAGTGCGGAATGCGGGCGCGCTGCGTGCGGCCCAGCCAGAAGCTGAGATTGTCTCCGGCGAAGGCGCCCAGGATGCCGGCGATCAGTATCGTCCAGAGGGGAACGTCGTCGTGACCGGCGATGGAGGCTGCCGCGCCCAGCAGCACGACGCCGGGGACGACGATACCGACGACGGCGAGTGACTCGATCAGGGCCACCACGAATATGATGACCAGCAGCAGCTCGGGAGGGGGCGCGAGAGAGTAGAGCCAGTGGGTAAGATTCAAGCGTGCGGTTCCAGCAGTTTGTTGGCGGCGGTTTCCAGGCGTAGCGAAAAGCGTTCGACGTTCTCTTGAGGGCGCAGTGTGCACACCCGACTGAAGCTTTCCAGAGATCCGATCTCCGGGTGTGCGACAGATGTCACGGCACTCGAGAGCCGCTTGGCCGCTGCCACGGCACCGGGTTCCCCGGCGTTGGGTAGAATGAGCCAGAAGACATTGGCATGGTGCTCGCCGAGCAGGTCGCTCTGGCGGCTGTTGTCGGAAATCACCTCGCTGAAGCTCGCCGACAGGATTTCGCGCATGTGGCCGCCGAACTGATCTCCGGCCTGGTCCAGCTGCGGAATGTACAGTACCAGCACGCTCAGCGGTCGGTCGAGCGCGGACGCTCTGGCCACTTCCATTTCCAGGTTTCGGGTGATGAATTCACCGGCAGGCCGCCTGTCGTCCCGCCACGGTCTCAGCATGAAACGCAGCGCGCGGGACGAGCCCCCCAACGACAGGGCAAGGGTGGCCGCGGTGAGAGAGAGCCACCAGCCAAGTACCAGGTTCATGGCCGTCATGTGCTCCTCGCCGAGCGACGCCAGCAGCACGGGGACGAGAATCACGGTCAGCAGCAGTGCCGGCAGGGCGGACAGCAGCAGGTAGCTGAGCGTGATCGCCAGCCCCAGCCACAACAGGGGATTGTCGCTGCTGGGGGCCTCCAGGATACAAAGAACCAGTCCGCCGATCAGCAATATGTGGTCGGCGATGGCGGGGCGCAGGCGGCCCAGGTATTGCAGCGGTATGGAGACGAGCAGCGCGATGGCCATCAGGGTGGGCGGCAGTATCAGATCGTAGTGACGCATCAGGTGTTCCCACAGGGCAAGACCCAGCAGGAGTGCCAGAGTGAGAAGTTGCGCGATCAACTTGTATCGACTCAATGCCAAGGCTGCACCTCCGGAACCGGGGAGGATCGTTTGCCGTGACGATTCGCGAAGCGATCGCCGATCTCCGTCAGGGGGGTCGAGGAGACCTCCTTGTGCGGGGCAATGGTGTGGCGTAGCTGCTGTCGTCGCAGTCTAGCCGTCTCGGCGCTGGTGGCCACCACGATCACCGCAATGCCGTAATCGTTGAGGCGATAGGCGCGTTCGTAAGGCATCAGCGCTTCCTGAAGACGGCGGCAGAGTGCTGCCATGTCCGCTGTCGTCGAGCGAGCGCAGCCGAAAACCGTCACCTCGGCATGCAACGACTCGCGCTCGGCCCGTTTCAACTCTCGCTGAATGCCGCCATCCAGTTGGGCGGCCGGGAGAAGCCAGTTCGACTGGCCGTCCGACGGTGCCGTCGCGGATACCTTCTGTCGATCCAGGCACAGAAGCCAGACGATGGCCAGCGATACGCTGGCGACGACGGCAGTGGGCGGGGGCAGGGTCCAGCCGACGTAGATGACGCTCAGGACATAAACCAGCGCGCTGGCGGCTACCCCGGCCCTGCCCGGCGATCCCAGCAGGCACAACGGCAGTGCCCACAACCAGATATGGCTGCTGGCGTGATGGGTGGCAAGCAGCGCGACGCTCAGCAGGACGATCGTGATGGGGAGCCAGCGAGAGAGGCGCAAGGGGTAAACCGCCGAGAGGGCAAACGCGATGCACCCGGCCCAGGCGACCACGCGTGTGGCGTCCTGTGCCAGCCAGCCCGCCAGCAGGGCGAGCAGCGAGAGAAGCGATAGTAGGATTCGGGAGCCGAGGCTTTTGTACTTGCTTTGCATGGTGGCTTATATTGGACCGATTGCGAATGGCTTGCGCGACTCGTCTCTCACTATCATGTGTGCCGGGAATGATCGTGTGGCGCCTATGACAAAAGAACAAAGCCTCATCGTACCTGCGGCGTCAAGCTTCCCGGCCATTCGAGACGTTCCCGATTCGATGCCGAAGGTCGTTCGTCGCGGACTACCACTGACAAGAGATAGTACACCATGCAGCAGACTGCGACCCCACGGGTCGAGGATATCGCCGAATACATGCAGGCGTTGGGGCAGCAGGCACGCGTTGCGAGTGCCGAACTGAGGCGTGTCGACAGCGGCCGGAAGAACGCGGCGCTCGAGGCCATCGCTGCGCGCCTGGATGACGCCAGACCGGCGCTGGCGTCGGCCAATCGGGACGATCTGGCCCGCGCCCGTGAAAACGGCCTGAGCGATGCGCTGCTGGATCGCCTGGCACTGACTCCCGCACGGATCGATGCGATGATCCTCGGCGTTCGCCAGGTCGCCGCGCTTGCCGATCCCGTCGGTCAGATCGACGGCCTGAGCTACCGGCCGAGCGGCATTCAGGTCGGGCAGATGCGCGTGCCCCTGGGTGTGATCGGCATCATCTACGAGTCCCGCCCCAATGTCACCGTGGAGGCGGCAAGTCTGTGTCTGAAGTCCGGCAACGCCTGCATTCTTCGCGGCGGGTCCGAGGCCGCCTCCAGCAACGCGGCGATCGCCGAATGCGTAGGCCAGGGCCTGGCGGATGCCGGCCTGCCCGCCACCGCCGTGCAGATCGTCGCGACCACGAATCGCGCGGCGGTGGGCGAACTGATCACGATGCCGCGATTCGTGGATGTCATCGTGCCGCGCGGCGGCAAGTCGCTGATCGCGCGCATCGCCAGCGAGGCGACGGTGCCGGTCATCAAGCATCTCGACGGGGTCTGCCACGTCTATATCGATGCTGCCGCGAATCTGGACAAGGCGGTGGCGATCGCGGACAACGCCAAGACCCAGCGCTATTCGCCCTGCAACACCATGGAGACGCTGCTCGTCCATGCCGATATCGCGGCAGAGGCGTTGCCGCGGGTGGCGGCCATCTATCGTGACAAGGGCGTCGAGATGCGGGGATGCGCGCGCACGCGTGAGTGGATAGGCGATGCCGTGGCGGCAACGATCGAGGACTGGTCGACGGAGTATCTGGCACCGATCGTCTCCATCCGGGTCGTGGATGATTTCGACCAGGCCGTCGATCACATCAATACCTATGGGTCGCAGCATACCGATGCCATCGTGACGGAGAGCCTGACGCTCGCCCGGCGGTTCCTTGGCGAGGTGGACTCCAGTTCGGTGATGGTCAATGCCTCGACGCGCTTCGCCGACGGTTTCGAATACGGGCTCGGGGCGGAGATCGGCATCTCCACCAACAAGCTGCATGCCCGGGGCCCTGTCGGCCTCGAGGGTCTGACCACCCGGAAGTACGTCGTCTTCGGTGACGGCCATGTCCGGAGTTGACGTGCAGAACGCCTCGATTCCACGGATCGCGATGCTGGGTGGCACCTTCGACCCGGTTCACATGGGGCACCTGCGCAGTGCCGTCGAGCTGGGAGAGGCGTTGGCGTTGGACGCGGTTCACATGATCCCGGCTCACGTGCCCCCGCACCGCAAGGCACCGGGGATTTCCGCCGAGCACCGCCTGGCCATGCTGAGAGCCGGTATCGGCGACACGCCGGGGCTGGTGGCCGATGATCGCGAGGTGCGCCGCTCGGGCCACTCCTACTCCGTCGATACGCTGGCGTCGTTGCGTGAAGAGTGGGGCGGTCAGGCGCGGCTGATCATGGCGGTCGGCCACGATGCGTTCCTCGGCCTGCCGGAGTGGCACCAGCGGGAGCGGCTGCTGTCACTGGCGCACATCGTGGTGATCGACCGCCCCGACCACGAGGCGCCGCTGGAGCCGGCGCTGGCCTCGCTGATCGAGGGGCGTGAGGTGTCGACGGTGGCGTCGATGATGGCCGCCCCCGGGGGCCATCTGCTGCGCCTGCGCCTGCCGAGCCGCATGGCCATCGCGGCCACCGAAGTGCGGCGACGCCTGCAGCAAGGGCTCAGCGTGCGCTATCTGATTCCCGAGGCGGTGGAGCGCTATATCGCCAGCCATGCCCTCTATCGCCATTCCTGAGCGATATCGAGAGGGCGGGGCTGGCGTTAATGGTCCATCCGCGTAAAATGCGCCTCTCCCGGATCCCGGGGGTAGCGATTCCCTTCCCAGGAAGGGGTTATATGACGAGGAGCTATGCAGACAGATACGCTTAAATCATTGGTGGTGGAAGCGCTCGAGGAGCTGAAGGCGCGCGATGTCGTCGAGCTGGACGTGGCCGAATTGACCAGCGTCACCGATGTCATGGTCGTCGCCAGTGGCACCTCCTCGCGGCACGTCTCCGCGCTGGCGGACAACGTGATCGAGAAAGCCAAGGAGGCCGGCCTCCGCCCGTTGGGCGTGGAGGGGCAGCAGAGCGGGGAGTGGGTGCTGGTGGATCTGGGCGATGTCATCGCCCACGTGATGATGCCGGAGACCCGGCAGCTCTACGACCTCGAGCGCCTCTGGGCCGACCTGCCCGCCGACTCCCGGCGAGCCACTGGCGATTCGGATCGGCAAGAGCTTCGGGGATGAAGATCCGGCTGCTGGCCGTCGGCTCGCGCATGCCGGCCTGGGTCGAGGCTGGTGCCGATGAGTATCGCAAGCGTCTGCCGCGGGAAATGCCGCTCGAGGTGGTCGAGATCCCGCCCGGTGCCCGTGGCAAGAATGCCGATATCGCGCGGGCGGTCCGGTCAGAGGGCGATCGGATGCTGGAAAAGCTGAAAGATCAGGAACGTATCGTCGCGCTCGAGGTCAAAGGGCAGTCCTGGACGACAGAGCAACTGGCCGAACGCCTCGGCGCGTGGCGGCTGGAAGGGCAGGACGTGGCGCTATTGGTGGGTGGCCCGGATGGCCTCGATCCCCGCGTCGCCGCCCGGGCTCAGGTCTCCTGGTCGCTCTCCGCGCTGACGCTGCCGCACCCGCTGGTGCGCGTGGTGCTGGCGGAGCAGTTCTATCGCGCCTGGACGTTGCTTGCAGGGCACCCGTACCACCGTTGAGTCAGAGAGTCAGTCGCTTGTTTCCATTCGATATCGCCGACAGCGACGCCGTTGGACGCCATGCCCGCTCCGGGGCTTCCCATGCCCTGAACCGCCATTCCCGTCATGCGTAAGCGCCGCGAAAACATCAAGAATCACGAGCTGGAAGCCCGTGTCTTCCGTAACCGCTCGCTGGTCGCCGCTCTGGTCATCGTGCTGATGGCCGGGGCGCTGGTCTCCCGCCTGTTCTACCTGCAGGTCATCGAGCACGACGTCTTCATCACCCGGTCCGACAACAACCGCATGCGGGTCGAGCCGCTGCCGCCCCGGCGCGGGCTGATCTACGACCGCAACGGCAAGTTGCTGGCGGAGAACCGGCCGACCTACAACCTCACGATCGTGCGTGAGCGTGTCGATGATCTCGATACTACGCTGCAGCGGCTGATCGATATTCTCGATCTGCCCGAGGACGAGGTGGCGACCTTCCGCGAGCGCTCCCGTCAGCGCCAGAGACCGTACCAGCCGGCGCTCTTGATGAGCGACCTGACGGAGGGTCAGATCGCGCGTCTGGCGGTGAACCGATACCTGCTCAGCGGCGTCGAGGTCGAGGCCCAGTTGATGCGCTACTACCCCGACCCCATCGTGATGTCGCACGTGCTGGGGTACGTCGGGCGGATCAACGAGGAGGAGCTGGCCGAACTGGACTCGGGGGACTACGCGGGAACCCACTTCATCGGCAAGACCGGCATCGAGTACACCTACGAGGATCAACTCCACGGCAAGGCGGGCCTTCGCAAGGTCGAGACCAACGCGCGGGGGAGAGTCCTGCGGGAGCTGGACCGGGATTCGCCGGTGCCCGGGAAGGACATCACCCTGACCATCGACAGTCGCCTTCAGCACATGGCCTACGACCTGCTGGATGGCCGGCGGGGCGCCATCGTGGCGATCCAGCCCAAGACCGGCGACATCCTGGCGATGGTCTCGGCGCCCGGCTTCGACATCAACAAGTTCGTGACCGGCATCTCCTACGACGACTACCGGGCCCTGCAGCAGAATCTCGATCTGCCCTTGTACAACCGCGCGGTCCGGGGCCAGTACCCTCCCGGTTCCACCATCAAGCCTTTCGAGGCGCTGGCGGCGTTGCAGGATGGCGTGGTCAAGCCCAACGACGTCATCTATGACCCCGGATACTTCCAGTTGCCCAACGACACGCGGCGCTATCATAACTGGCTGCGCTGGGGGCACGGGCGAGTCGATCTCGAGCGGGCGCTGGAGGTTTCCAACAATACCTACTTCTACACCATGGCCTACCGGCTGGGCATCGACCGACTCTCCTCGTTCATGCATCAGTTCGGCTTCGGTGAGGTAACCTCGCTGGATGTGCAGGGCGCAGCCCCGGGCCTGATGCCCTCCCGCGAGTGGAAGCGCGAGAAGTACAATCAGGTCTGGTACCCCGGCGAGACGCTCTCCGCGGGTATCGGCCAGGGGTATTTCATGGCCACGCCGCTCCAGCTGGCCGCGGCCACCGCCACGCTGGCCAACCATGGCCATTGGGTTCGGCCGCATCTGGCCAAGCGGATTGGCGATCAAGTCATCGAACCGCCTTTCGCCGACACCAAGCCGGACGTTCAGGTCAATCAGGCACGCTGGTGGCAGGACGTCTACAAGGGGATGGAAGCGGTGCTCCAGGGGTCCGAGGGGACCGCCCGCAAGGCGGGAGCCGGCCTGCAGTACGAGATGGCGGCGAAGACCGGTACCGCCCAGGTGTTCTCGCTGGGGCAGAATCAGAAGTACGACGCCGACGAATTGACGGAACGACTTCGTGATCACGCGCTGTTCATCGGCTTCGCGCCGGTCGAGGATCCGCAGATCGCGCTCGCGGTCATCGTCGAGAACGCCGGCGGCGGCGTTTCCGGTCTGGGGCGCGAACTGACCGATGCCTGGCTGTTGCCGGACGGCGAACTGAAGAATCGACCGGGCACCACGGTCAACGAAGAAGTCGAGAGTATCGATGGCGATTGATTTCCAGCGCGTGGCACCGCGAACACATCGGGCACGAGTCGGGCGCAAGCGCTCGATATGGCTACGCATCCATCTCGATCCCTGGCTGCTGTCGATCCTGGTGCTGCTGATCTCCTTTGGCCTGGTGGTGCTCTACAGCGCCAGCGGGATGTCGACCTCGACGACGATGGCGCAGGCTTCCCGCATGGGGGTCGCGCTGCTCGGCGCGATCGTCATCGCGCAGTTCTCCCCCGTCACGCTACTCCGGTGGACGCCGGTCGCCTATGGCGCGGGGCTGCTGATGCTGGTCGCCGTCGAGATCATGGGGGACATCGGCATGGGGGCGCAGCGCTGGCTGGAGATCGGCCCGCTGCGTTTCCAGCCCTCGGAGCTGATGAAGATTGCCATGCCGATGATGCTGGCCGCCTATCTTCACCGCCGACCTCTGCCGCCCACATGGCGCGACCTTCTGGTGTGCGGGGTGATCGTCGGCGTTCCGGTGTTGCTGATCGCTCGCCAGCCCGACCTGGGGACCTCGCTGCTGGTCACCTGTGCCGCGGTATTCGTGATTCTGCTGGCGGGACTTTCCTGGAAGTTCATCGTGACGCTCGTGGCGATGGCCGGTGGCGCGATGCCGCTGCTGTGGATCAACATGCATGACTATCAGCGCCAGCGGGTGTTGACCTTCCTCAACCCGGAGAGCGATCCGCTGGGTGCCGGCTGGAACATCATCCAGTCCAAGACGGCGATCGGCAGCGGGGGGCTGGAAGGCAAGGGCTGGGGCTTGGGGACCCAGTCCCAGCTCGAGTTCCTGCCCGAACGCCACACCGACTTCATCGTCGCCGTGCTCGGGGAGGAGTTCGGACTGATCGGCATGGGCACCATCCTGGTTCTCTACCTGCTGCTGGTCGCGCGTGGGCTGGTGATGGCCAACAACGCGCAGGACACCTACGGACGCCTGCTGGCCGGCAGCATCGTGCTGACGTTTTTCATCTATGTGTTCGTCAATATCGGCATGGTCAGCGGCATCCTGCCGGTCGTCGGGGTGCCGCTGCCGCTGGTCAGCTACGGCGGGACCTCCAGCGTGACCTTGATGGCCGGGTTCGGTATTCTCATGTCGATTC